>PVWD01000437.1 GCA_003003615.1 filamentous cyanobacterium CCP2
AATAGTGTGCGCGGGATCAAAGTCTGCGAAGATTTATCTAAGGATTTTGGTTTGCATCTGTTTAATGCGGCAAAGGCAGACCGAGATTTGCAGGAGTGGATCGCCGGAGGAGAGGGGATTAATGACTGGTAGAGCGCAGCATCAGCCCTTCCGCAAACTCCGCCTCCGTACTACCCTCGTCGTTCCCTTTATTCTCCAAATCATGACTGCCGTTGGTCTGGTGGGGTTCATTGCCTACCGCAGCGGACAGCGAGCCGTTAATGATGTTGCCAGCCAGTTACGAACTGAACTGACTCAGCGGATCACAGAAAAGCTGGATTCCTATACGGCTGCCCCCAAGACGATCAATCGGCTGAATGCGGCTGCTTTTGCTCAGCGGGATCTGGATGTGAGCAATCCCAGAGGCGAATATCACTTTTGGGAGCAGATGCAGATTTATCCCACCCTTAGCTATGTCTATTGTGGGGATGAGACAGGCAGCTTTTTGGGAGCCAGTCGCGTGTTCGAGCAGGGAGACTCAACGGTTCTGCTGCACCACAGCAATGCTTCCACGGGTTTTATCCGTCAGGATTTTGGATTTGATGAAGGCGGAAACCGATCGGCTCAGCTTGGCACTTTCGATCGCCCCTTTGATCCTCGGACGCGCCCCTGGTATGAAGCCGCCAAGGAGACACAGCAGGAAGTCTGGAGCGATGTTTACATTGCCTTTGCCACGGGATTTCCCACGATTACGGCTAGTCTTCCGGTCTACGATCGCCAGGATAATACGCTTGTGGGGGTCTGTGCGACGGACTTCTTTTTGCCGCGAGAAGTGAACCAGTTTCTGAAAAATCTCCAGATTGGCAAGACCGGAACGGCCTTCATCATGGAGCGATCGGGGCAGTTGGTGGCCACGTCCACCGAGGAGCCAATGATTCAGGGAACCGGAGAAGAGAGCGATCGTCTTTTTGCCACAGATAGCGCAAATTCAACCATTCGAGCCACTGCGGAAAATCTCACCCGTCGCTATGGGGATTTCAACGAGATTCAATCTGTACAGCAACTGGACTTTCGATTGAATGGTGCCCAGCAGTATGTTCAGGTCGTTCCGTTTCAGGACAATGATCTGGATTGGCTGGTGGTGCTGACCATTCCTGAATCTGACTTTATGGAGCAGATCCATGCCAGTCGCCGCAATGCGTTGGGGTTGATTCTGGCGGCGTTGGTGGGGGCGATCGTCCTCGGTCTTCTCACCTCCCGTTGGGTGACTCGTCCCCTGTTGCGCGTTTCTGAAGCCTCGAACCAGCTTGCCCAAGGCGATCTGGATCAACAGGTTGAACCCAGCCCAATTCTGGAGGTGGACACGCTCGCGGGTTCCTTTAACCGCATGTCTGGACAACTGAAGTCATCCTTTGATGCCCTCCGCCAGAGTGAAGCCACCAATCGCGCCATTGTCTCCGCCATTCCTGACCTCATGATTCGCGCTAAAGGGGATGGGACGTATTTAGATATTGTGGGGAGCGATCGTCTGCGGGGAGTCCACGGGGTTCAGAAATTTAGCCCAGGTAAAACTGTTCACGAGTCGTTGCCTCCAGATTTGGCTGATTTACGAATGCACCATGTCCAGCAAGCCCTCACCACAGGAGAACTCCAGGTATACGAGCAACAAATTTCGATCGACGGCCAAACCCAGGTGGAAGAAGTCCGAATTCTTGTCTTGGGTGTGGATGAGGTGCTGATCATCGTGCGGGATATCACTGCTCGCAAGCGGGCGGAAGAGTCCCTGCGGATTGCAGAAGAGAACTATCGCAGCATTTTTGAAAATGCCCTGGAGGGAATTTTTCAATCCTCACCGTCGGGTGAATTTATTAGGGCCAATCCTGCCCTGGCGAGAATGTATGGCTATGATTCGCCTGCTGAGATGATGGAAAACATCACCAATATTGGGGAACAACTGTATGTTGATCCGGAAAAACGGGCTGAGTTTCGAGAGCTTCTAGAACAGCAGAATGCAGTTAAGAATTTTGAGTACCGTTGCTATTGCAAAGATGGCAGCAGCATCTGGGTGGAAATTGATGCCCGTGCGGTGAAGGACAATACTGGCAAAGTTCTGTACTATGAAGGGATTGTGCAGGACATTAACGATCGCAAACGCCGTGAAGCGGAGTTGAAGAAGCAATTGGAAGAACTACAAATTGAAATTGATCAGCAAAAACGCGAAAAAGAAGTCGCGCTATTGACCAATAGTAATTACTTCCAGGAAGTCCAGCAGGAGATTGCAGAAGTGAATCTAGATGAGTTTTGGAGCTAGAAACATTCGATCGACAGTATAGAATGATCAATTCATCAAACCTGTAGGGATCTGGCAATGCCAAACCCCTTACCATCGGAATTCAACAGGAATTGGATTTGCATCCTAAACGGATTGTTTAAATCCTTTACCTGCTACGATCGCATGACTCGATATTCGGTGCTAATCGTCATGAACATGGTGGGATCGGGAGTGGGTAGCAGGGGACTCCAGCTTTCAATGCGACGGAAGTTCTTGAGATAAAGATCGTGAATAGTGGCACGAATCACTTCTTTAGAACCAAAGATGATAATGCGAACCCGTTCTCGCCCTGCACTCGAATCAGCATCGTCTCCGAAGGCAGGATGATCGAACAGGTTAAAGTCACCTGTCATGGGAATTCTCCTTAAATTGTGAGTCAGATTATGGAAGAAACCCAAAATCCGGTTGTCTCCCACTTTTGACCATTGCAAAGCAGGGGATAGGAGGGGTTAACGAATTAGGTGGAGTTCACTAAAAACGCTAAACTATCCTAAGCCCTACGGACAGCTACGGTCGTCTGTGGGGTTAGAGGTATGTTGTAGGCCTTAACTACTTCATACCTCGCCGGATTTTGGGAACCAGGCTGCTGCAAACACGCACAATGCAGCCATAAGTTAAAACATTACCAGATCGATCGGCTGAGTCAAGTGTTCTGTTGTACAAATTTACTGGAAAAGGTAGGGCGAAGCATGGAGGACGGATGTGGTACAAAATTTGGACAAACTTGAAAACTCATTCCTCTCCCTCCCCTCCTTCCATCAAAGGATCGATCGCCTCAAACCGCCTCCGAAATAGCTCATGTTCAATCAGGTTTTGCTGATTTGCTTGAATGAGTTCCCGAATCAAAACCTGCATCCGCGATCGTTCTTCCTCTGCCTCTGTTCGGTTTTCCTCAATCCGGGCTTCCCAAGCTTGAATCGATCGGGCATTACTATCGACAATGGCGCGGGTTTCTCGCAACTCTACTGCTAGCGTTTCCAGGATGCGTTCAACCCGATCGAGCCTGTCTTCTGGGGGTGAGTTGGTCATTGTCAGCGATCGGTTTTCTCCTCGGCAGAATCAAGATGCAATTTGCTCAATCGCAAAACGATGATTAGGCAAGACAATATGATGCAATGGCTTCATGATGCAATGGCTTTCTAACTCAATACTAAGCCGCTCTGGAGCAGATTGAAATGCACAAAACAGATTTTTTGAGGGATTTGCAGTATCGTTTGTGGTAGCACAACGGTAAAAAGCTGCTTCAACCGAGGAAAGGCTATGAAAACGCCCAGTGAAGACCGCATTGCTGCTGCCAAGAATTCTCGTGTGAGCAATCTTCTCGGTCGGTTTAGTGGCACGCTCAGCCGTAATAATCGTTGGGATGACTACACTTTGACGATCGCTCGTCGAGGTCGCTTTTCTGCCTCTTTGCAGGGGTTACAGTCCAATGCAGCCCTTGAGTTATGGAACAGCAATGGCCGGAGATTGGCACGCTCCGATCGCCCCGGACGCAAACCTGAATCGATTCAAAAAAGGTTGAATCCGGGCACATACTTTATTCGAGTATTGCAACGGGCAGGCAGAACCCGCTATCGCCTAACCCTGAACGGC
>PVWD01000438.1 GCA_003003615.1 filamentous cyanobacterium CCP2
CCCGATCGCCCCCTGTCCGCTTGCGCTGGTTCATAAACAGCTCGGTTAGTTCAGCAATCCGTTGTGGCAGCCATTCCGTCACAGGTAAATGGATCGCTTCTGGTTCCGCAAACCCCCATCCCAACTGAGTTTGCCCCAAACCAAACGTCGTCTTATGCCCAGTGCCGCAATAGGGCGCAAATTGCCCCAGACGATAAAACCATTCCACATACTCACGGTTTTGCAATGCCGACTGAGACAACCCCAGTTCGATCGCCCCGGTAAACCCCGTCACAGAGCCTTGTTTCCCTGCCGCCACCTTCATCGATTCCAGCCGATGTCGCCGAATGATTACACATTCATCAATCCATTCTAAAAACGGGTCTGCCTCAAGCGGAAAACCAGACAGCTCATTCCAACGGCGCAAATAACTATGAAAAAGGTTCATCGGGACGGGTAATGGAAAATGATTCTTTTTGCGACGGAAGCTGGTGGGCGATCGAAAACTGAGCGTTAAACTTGGACGGGCAGGACAAGGCATCTGAGCCAGTTCGGTGTATGTTGTCGCAGGATGGAGAATTTCCACCTGGGCAATTTGTAAACAGGCACGGCGCAAATCGATCGCTTCTGGTAAATTCGCTAACCATTGCCCCAACCACTCCACTAAAGCCTGAGACAACACACTCACGTTCCACTCATAGGTTTGATGCTGTTGAACTCGTAGTTGCTGCCCCGTCGCCACAAATTGTCCATTTAGCCCAGACAAAGTAAATGCTTTCTCAGTCGCCTGATCATGTAGTTGCTGAGACAAATGAGGATGAGTCCGTTGAATTTGCTGCAAAAACCAAGCATGAAGACCGATCGTATATTGGGCATACAGTTCTGCATCGTGCTGTGGCACAAGCCCAAACCGCAACCCCACTAATTCTGTATGCTCTGCCCAAGTAATGCCAAACCGATTTCGCCGATCGCCCCTTTTCGATAAACGACCAGAGCGAGTCTGCCTTGAAGCGGGATGACCTGAAGCCGATCGAGCCATAGTCTGAAATGCAACCTAAAAGCATGCTGTAGCTCTAGTGTAATGGAAGTTTGTTTCCCAAACTCATCAGATCAGCGATCGTTTCCATCCCCTTGCGGGGAAAGGGTTATATCGAACAGCAGCGAGTAACGATCGAAGTGTTCGCCCCAATGGGCGTTTCCGTCCCCTTGCGGGGAAAGGGTTATATCGAACACCGTTACACCTCTGATGCCCGATCGCAGCCCTACAAGGTGTTTCCGTCCCCTTGCGGGGAAAGGGTTATATCGAACGTGCGATTTTGACTTCAGAGTTGGCAATATCCCCCGTGTTTCCGTCCCCTTGCGGGGAAAGGGTTATATCGAACAACTATCCACGCTAGACTGGACACCTGCAAAGTCAGGCAGTTTCCGTCCCCTTGCGGGGAAAGGGTTATATCGAACGGAGAAGAGTTGACCCGACAAGAGTTAGAGGCACTGGTAGAGTTTCCGTCCCCTTGCGGGGAAAGGGTTATATCGAACCGATATAGATGTAAATTCCTTTTACCTAGAGAATGGTGGTTTCCGTCCCCTTGCGGGGAAAGGGTTATATCGAACACCAACAAGACGAATTGAGAGAAGAATTATTAGAACGTTATGTTTCCGTCCCCTTGCGGGGAAAGGGTTATATCGAACACCTACCTATTTAATCTGTTTGAAGCGAATCAAAGCGGGTTTCCGTCCCCTTGCGGGGAAAGGGTTATATCGAACGAAATGGGCGATACTACATCCATATTCAATTGAGTGATGGTTTCCGTCCCCTTGCGGGGAAAGGGTTATATCGAACAACAAAGGAGAAACGATCGATGGCACAAATTGATTTGGAGTTTCCGTCCCCTTGCGGGGAAAGGGTTATATCGAACATCTGAATCATCAGTGGGGCCGTCGCAGTCTGCCAGACGTTTCCGTCCCCTTGCGGGGAAAGGGTTATATCGAACGTTTTGAGTTAAGAACAGGTAGCATGGACATCAAAATCGTTTCCGTCCCCTTGCGGGGAAAGGGTTATATCGAACGAAGGCGATCGGCTGGTGGTGGGCACTAACGTAGAGTACGTTTCCGTCCCCTTGCGGGGAAAGGGTTATATCGAACTTCCTTTACCTCTACACCGATAATATCATAGTTGCCCGGTGGTTTCCGTCCCCTTGCGGGGAAAGGGTTATATCGAACGATCGTAAATGGCATCCTAAGCTGGGCTAGGCAGTTCTGTTTCCGTCCCCTTGCGGGGAAAGGGTTATATCGAACCAGGGAATACGATCGGTTGCTGGCTGACCTTAAAGGTTTCCGTCCCCTTGCGGGGAAAGGGTTATATCGAACGTATACAAATGGGCTAAAGCTGAAAACGAATAAACTAACCGTTTCCGTCCCCTTGCGGGGAAAGGGTTATATCGAACGACCTCTGGGAGTTAGACAGTCCATCCGTCTTATCTGGGGTGTTTCCGTCCCCTTGCGGGGAAAGGGTTATATCGAACTCGGAGATCATTGTCGCTGACTATGATGATCTTAGCTTTTGGTTTCCGTCCCCTTGCGGGGAAAGGGTTATATCGAACCCTAGGACTTTGGAAACCTTACTATATTTGGTTTTCAAGGTTCATTTGCGAGCGACTACGGAGAAGCTGATTTACAATCATTTACATTTTGCAGATACAAAATGAACTTCAACCAAATTTCTCAACTATCGCCATTATACTCAAATTCTCATAACGATCCACCCCAAAAAAATTACATTTACATTCCTTTCCGCCACTTTTCTTCCACAAGCTCCCCCTTCCTCCCCGCGAGAAAATTGACACCAAATTTACAATTCGTTGCAAACCCCAAAGCTCAAGCCACAAGCACCTCTCAGCCAATTCAGACCATTGCTCCACCTCCCGCATCCCTTCACAAAAATACACCCTACAAAATCACAAACTCCGGCGGCTCATAGGGCGGCGGACTACCATACACCCGTACTCGCTGCTTCGTTCTACCATCCATCGGATAGACCCGCAAACTATCTTCCCGCCCATCTGTTTTTGATCGCGTGCTTCTTTGTTATTGAGCCACGATCGCCTCGCTCTGCCCTCAGCTAAACTAAAAATGAGAAAAGCCGTGAAAGTCACACGAAAGTCACACGATGGTCATAACAGCACGTCGAGCAAACCGAGTCGTATTGCATCACATTAGCTGGGAGCAGTTTGAGAAACTGCTAGAAGATCTGGGCGATCGTCGTGCAGCCCGCATCGCCTATGACAACGGCAGCCTGGAAATCATGACCCCCTTACCTGAAAACGAATACTTCAAAGAAGTGATTGGCACCGCAGTCCAGGATATTGCTGAAGCATTAGAAATAGATTACGAAAGCTATGGTTCAACCACCTGGCGCAAGCACATCAAAATGGCAGGAATCGAACCCGACAATTGCTTTTACTTTCAACACGAACCAGCCGTTCGCGGCAGATTAGATTTAGACCTCAACCAGGGCGACCCACCTCCCGACCTGGCCCTAGAAATTGATCTCACCCATAAATCCCTCGATCGCTTCCCCATCTATGCCCGCCTGGAAGTTCCAGAACTCTGGTGTTATGACGAAGGGGAGCTAAAAATCTATCACCTCCAGGAAGGCAAGTACATCGAAGCAGAAACCAGTCTGGCACTGCCAATGTTACCCATTCACGAACTACCGCAGTTAATCGAAACCCATCGTGCAGCAGGGCGACGATCGATTCGACGAGCGGTACGAGAGTGGGCAAAGCGTTGGGTTTAAACAAAGCGGCATCATCGTCAGAATAGTCAAAATCATAGTCAGAGAAACGGGTTAAACCCATCACAACATTCCAAGCTGCTAAACTGAGCAGGCAAGATGCCCACCCCACAAGAAGATTAGGCGACTCACGATTCGCCCCTACCC
>PVWD01000439.1 GCA_003003615.1 filamentous cyanobacterium CCP2
CTCAATACTCAACCTGCCCCGCGATCGTTTCTGCTAGACCGAATGCGTCCCGAAGATGCGATCGACACGGTAGAAAAAGAAATTGATCAACTGCAAGTTCCAACGCTGGTGATTACGGGAGACACCGACGAAACGATTCCCCTCTGGCACAGCCAAACCTACGCCGAAAAAATTCCTAATGCCCAGATGGTCATTCTGCCTGAAGCCGATCATTCCTTACCGCAACACTACGCTCCACAGTTAGCAGAACACATTACTCCATTCCTCGATCGGCTGTAAGGAGTGCAAATTTGACACCCCTATTCATCCAAGATCCTACAAGTAAGGCAAATTTAATAAAATCCTGATTTCCGGAGGTAGGGGTTTGGCAATACTAAATCCGTATAAATGTAATTTTTCAGGTTATTTAATCCACGATCCTAAGCGAAAACGATCGCTCAACGGTGTGAGGGGGATAATGCTTTCACCATTCCAACGCCCTCCGATCGAAAAGCGTAAAGATAGAGCAAGTAACAATATTAAGTGTTTTCACTTAGAAAAATTCAGATATTTACCTAAGTATATGTAAAATATAAAACACCGTAAATTTCTCATGAGCTTAAATATTGCAGCAGATTTACAGTTGATTTTTTCTGTAAATTGGTCGTATTGCTCAAAATTCAGTAATTTCTTGGGAAACGAAACTCTAGTAAATTCACGCTGGGGTTACGGAGGTTCATGAAGTTATTGTTTCGTCAGGCTTCGTTGTATCGCATTTACTTAAGTAAGTTTGCCTTCTTCGGTAGGGCGATCGGTAATTCTGTGGAGCTTTTGCTTCACTCCGTATTTTTAAGGGTTTCTATTAATGAGAGAGCGCATTGTTATGAGGACAACGGAGATTGGCAGTAAGCGGCTTCATTCTCCTGGAATCGCCTTTACTTCATCACGGCAGGATCATTATCAACACAGTAATGATGCGTGTATCCACCATCGGTTTGAAGCACAGGTGCAGCAAACGCCAAACAAACTGGCTGTTGTTCACCAAAATGAAGCATTGACGTATCAAGAGCTGAACGATCGTGCGAATCAACTCGCTCACTACCTTAAAACGTTGGGCGTTGGTTCTGAAGATTTAGTCGGAATCTGTTTGGAACGATCGATTGACATGGTGATTGGAATTTTGGCAGTCCTCAAAGCAGGCGGGGCCTATGTGCCGCTTGACCCTGCCTATCCCAGAGAGCGACTGGTTGGAATTTTGGGTGATGCTCAAGTTTCTGTCATGCTGACAACCCAACCACTTCACCATTGGCTATTGCAAGGTTCTAACCACACGGAAGAATTGAACCGGGAAGGCTCAAACCCTCGATCGCCTTTGCCTACCCTCAATACGATCGTCTGTCTGGATGAAGCGCGAGCCTTAATCGCCTTGCAAAGACAAACAAATCCCGTCACCACCACAACTTCGCATCACCTGGCTTATGTCATTTACACCTCTGGGTCAACCGGAAACCCAAAAGGAGTCATGATTGAGCATCGATCGTTGGTGAACTATGCAGAAGCCGCCGCCACTGAATATCAACTCAGTGAAGCCGATCGGATGTTGCAGTTTTGCTCAATTGGGTTTGATGCGGCGATCGAAGAAATTTTTTGTTCCCTGATCCGGGGCACTACTCTGGTGTTGCGAACCGATGCTATGCTCAGCACCATTCAAACCTTCCTCTCTCAATGCCAAACCCTCGGAATCACTGCTCTTTCCTTGCCTACCGCCTTTTGGCACTGCCTCACGGATGAACTAGCCAGAGCGACCGTTGCATTACCCGATTCCCTGCGGCTGGTGATTATTGGCGGCGAACGAGCCATGCCAGAGCGGTTTGCAATTTGGCAAAAACAGGCAGCCCATGTCAAGTTGATGAATACCTATGGGCCGACGGAAACCACCGTTGTTGCAACGATCAGCGATTTGTCTACCCTGGAGGAAACTACGCCTCATAGTGAACTGCCGATCGGTTATCCGTTGGCGGGAATGGAAATGCATGTGTTAGATGAATCGCTGAAACCAGTCAGTTCCGGCGAGATCGGTGAGCTATATCTAGGCGGTGTGGGGGTTGCTAGGGGCTATATTAACCGCCCAGAGCTAACAGCAGAGCGATTTATTCAGAATCCATTTCGTTCAACTTCCGGCGATCGGCTTTATCGTACGGGCGATCGAGTCCGGCAACGCCCAGATGGACAGTTGGAGTTTGTGGGGCGGGTCGATCATCAGGTGAAAATTCGTGGGTTTCGGGTGGAGCTATTTGAAATTGAAGCGGCCCTAACCGATCGCCCAGAGATTCAAGATGCGGTGGTTGTGACCAGGGCAGATGGAAACACCAGCAAACGATTGGTTGCCTATGTGGTGTTGCAGTCTTCTAAAGCAAATGTTGCTCCCAATGTTGCTCCGCTTAACTTATCTACCCTGGAACGGGAACTGCGGGAATCTTTGGAGCAAAAGCTACCAGATTATATGATTCCCTCTGCCATTGTGGTACTCGAAAAACTGCCCCTCACGCCTTCTGGCAAGGTCGATCGGCAACAGCTCCCCCAGCCTCACTATTCCATCAACACCACCCCTACAGCACCCCAAACTCGCATTGAAGCCCAACTCGCAGAGCTTTGGAAGCACCTCCTCGGACTGGAGACGATCGGAGTCAGCGATAATTTCTTTGAGATGGGCGGCAACTCTCTGCTGACGGTTACGCTCCTAACTCAGATGGCGGATACCTTTCAGGTAGAGGTTCCCGTTGCTCAGTTCTACGCCAATCCAACGGTGGAAGGTTTAGCCCAGTGGATTGAATCTGTCCATGCAGGCAGCACCCGCTCCCTCACCGCAGTCAATTTGGCCGCAGAGGTGGTTTTGTCACCTGAAGTCACAGCAACCGGCAAATCTCTGCATTGGGTAGACCAACCGCGATCGATCTTGCTGACTGGGGCAACTGGATTCCTAGGAGCCTTTCTGCTGCATGAATTGCGGCAAACCCAGGCAAAACTTTACTGTTTAGTTCGATGTGCGAACCCGCAGGAAGGTTTGGCCAAACTGCAACATACCCTGGAAAAGTACCAAATTTGGCATGAAGATCTGCGCTCCCAAATTGTGGTGATTCCGGGCAACCTAGAGCAACCCAACCTGGGATTATCGAGCCAGCAGTTTGATGAACTGGCCAGTACGGTCGATCGCATCTATCACAGTGGGGCTACTGTCGATTTCATTAAGCCTTATGCAGTCCTCAAGGCGGCAAATGTTTTAGGAACCCAGGAGCTTCTGAAACTTGCCTGCCAAAACCGCCTGATCCCACTGCACTATATTTCTACCATCGGCATTTTTGGGGCGATCGGGCATTTCACCGAAGCAGAGGTCATTCCAGAAGCGATTGATATTGATGTCAGTCAGCCCTTTTTGCCCGTTGATGATGGCTATGCCCAGAGCAAATGGGTCGCTGAGAAGATGATTAACTTAGCGAGAAGCCGAGGTATCCCTGTCAGCATTTACCGTCCCGGCTTCATTGTGGGCCACAGCCAAACAGGAGTCCACAATCCTAAAGATTACATTTCTCGCATCATCAAAGGCTGCATTCAACTGGGACGCTTTCCCGACATGGAAACCTGCAAGGAACAAATGATTCCAGTGGACTATGCCAGCCAGGCGATCGTGCATCTTTCCAGCAAACCAGAACAGTTGGGCAAAACGTTCCATGTCACCCCGCCCACCGGACAGGATTTATTACTCTCTGATTTGTTTGAACTGTTGCGTTACTACGGTTACACCATTGAAAAGCTGCCCTATGAGCAGTGGAAAACCGAACTGATGCAGCAGGTAAAGCAGTCTCCCGATAATGCACTTTATCCCCTGTTGCCCTTATTAACAGAGAAAGTCCACCAGCAACAGACCCTG
>PVWD01000440.1 GCA_003003615.1 filamentous cyanobacterium CCP2
TCGCAGAAGCGATCGTGCAGCAAGTTTATGAGCATGGGCTTCAGTTTCGGACACCTGAGGCAATTACCGCCGCGCATACGTTCCGGGCATGTCACTATCTACGTCCGATGGCAATTTGGGGGATTTATGGGGTGTTGATGGGTTTTGGGAGTGGGGAATAGGGAGTGGGGAGCGGGGAGTAGGAAGTTTTGCTCCCTTCACTCTTCATTGATTCACTTTGCCAAACCGCCGATCGCGCTGCTGGTATGCTGCTAGAGCATGGTGAAACTCGGTGCGATCGAAGTCGGGCCAGAGGGTATCTGTGACATAAATTTCAGCATAGGCAACTTGCCATAAAAGAAAGTTGCTAATCCGCATTTCGCCGCTGGTGCGAATGAGTAAATCAGGATCGCAAGTCCCTGCGGTGTAGAGGTGATGGGCAAATACTGATTCGTCAATATCTTCGGGTTGAAGGAGTCCCTGCTGTACCTTGGTGGCGATCGTCTTGCAAGCTTGAAGAATCTCCTGTCGGCCACCGTAGTTCGTTGCCACCCGAAACTGAATGCCTTTATTGTTGCGGGTTTCTTCCATTGAAGACCGGATTTCGTTTTGCAGCGATCGAGGCAGTGCATCCAGATTCCCCACAAACTGGATCTGCACATTTTCCTCCATCATTTCCTTCAATTCTTGGCGCAGCACCCGCTCAAACAGCGTCATCAAAAAATCGACTTCCTCTAGCGGGCGACCCCAATTTTCTGTTGAAAATGCATAGGCTGTTAATGCCCCGATGCCCCAATCTTTACAGCATCGTAAGATATCCTTGAGCGCGTCTACGCCCCGTCGATGCCCCATAATTCGAGGTAAGCCCTGCTTTTTTGCCCAGCGACCATTGCCATCCATGATGACAGCCACATGCCTGGGTAGTCGATCGCGTTTCAGGTCAGCAGGTAACTCTCGGAGGATGGTTTGGTTTGCAGTCATTTTTTCTCCCGCGAAGTCGATGATTTGAAAAAGCGTGATAGCAATCCGCGAAGGCGAGCCCCAATCTGGCGACCAAGGTTTCGCAGGGGAGCAACGGCTTCAGGGTCAACGGAGGGTGAAAACCGCTCCCGTAATAGTTCCCTCAGTTTACTGCTAGTCAGTGGCCGATTCAGGTTTCCGCGCTCAGCTAAGGAAATTGAACCCGTTTCTTCAGATACAACCACACACACACAGTTTTCGACTCGCTCTGTAATTCCCATTGCGGCTCGGTGACGAGTCCCTAACTGACGCGAAGCCGTGCGATCGGAGATGGGCAAAATCACCCCTGCTGATACAACGCGAGATCCACGAATAAAGACGGCTCCATCGTGGAGCAAAGTTGAAGTTTGGAAGATAGTTTGTAGCAATTCTTTGGAAACTTCGGCATTAATGCGAACGCCAGGGACTGAAAAATCGCGTTCATCCACCGGGCGATCGGTTTCCAGAATCAGAAGGGCCCCTGTACGGTTTTGGGAAAGTTCTTTCACCGCATCCACAATTTCATCAATAACACTGTCAGGCTTTGGCGTTGCACGTTTATACGGGTAGAACAGTTGCAGGATTTCTCCGCGCCCCAGTTGCTCTAACAGACGACGAAATTCAGCTTGCAGGATAAAGGCCATTGCGACGGCTGAGCCAATGACCAACTTCTCCAATACAAACGTTAGCAACTGTAGTCCCAGAACTCCGCTTAACGCCGAAGCCAGCATCAGAATGATTAACCCCCTCACCATCCACAGCGTTCGCCGTTCACCGATGATGACCAGCAGCATGTAGGTCAGGAGCAAAACCAATCCAACGTCGATTACGCGGAGCAACGGCAAAGACCAAGTCCAACCAAGATTTGTCAGCAATTGCTCCAACAGAGATCCCATCTGCTCGACTCTGGATTCATTGATATCAGAAGGATGAAGGTTAAAGAATAAAGGGTAGGTAAAGTTTTGAGATCTAACTTTAAGCTTTAAACTAAGGCACGTCGATTAATTAAGACATCTAACCTAGAACTTAAAGTTACCCCTCAAAACTAGCTCCATCATCCATCATCCACGGTAAATTGTGGAGTTCATCTTTGTTTTGCTATGTTTCATCCTTTCTCTACAAGTCTTTCTGGTAGACGATCTTGGCGAATGAGATCCTGGTAGTTTTCTCGCTGCAAGATGATGTTTGCTTCCCCTGCATTCACCAAAACTGCTGCCGGACGGGCAAGACGATTATAGTTTGAAGCCATACTGTAGTTGTAGGCTCCGGTTGCCAGCACCACCACTGTATCACCTGAGCGAGTCCCAGGAAGTTGGGCATCTTTGATAACAATGTCACCCGATTCGCAATGTTTGCCCGCGATCGTGACCGTTTCAGTTGCTTCTGCCGCCATGTGATTAGCCAGCACAGCCCGATACACCGACTGATAGGTGATGGGACGTGGATTATCCGACATACCACCATCTACTGTGATGTATGTCCGCACGTTAGGAATTACTTTTTGGCTTCCCACGGTGTAGGCAGTGACACAAGCCGAACCAATCAACGATCGTCCCGGTTCTGCGATGAGCCGAGGGAGGGGAACCTGCTGTTGTTCACAGGCTTTCACCACGCCTTCACAGACAATCCGCACCCATTCATCAATGCTGGGTGGATCATCCACTTCGGTGTAACGAATCCCCAACCCACCACCGATATCGAGTTCCTGAATTGGCAAGCCGTACTCTGCTGCTTTCTTTAGCCATCCCACCATGACACCCGCCAAATCTTGATGCGGCTGAAGTTCAAAAATTTGGGAGCCAATGTGAGCATGTAGACCAATGCATTCCAGAGTGGGCTGCTGGGCGACAAAGGCAAAAACCTGCTCTAACTGGTCTGGATCAAAACCAAACTTACTATCGAGATGCCCCGTGCGGATGTATTCATGGGTGTGGCACTCGATCCCTGGAGTCAGGCGGAGGAGGATGCGAATGGGGGAGTGGGCAGTGGGGAGTGGGGAGTGGGGAGAAGCCGTGATCTGCGCCAGGGTTTCTAGCTCGTACCAGTTATCAACGACGATCGTGCAGCCTGAATCAATTGCAAATTGCAGTTCTTCGATTGATTTATTATTGCCGTGCAGGTAAATTTTTTCTGAGGGAACTCCTGCCTGAAGGGCCGTGTACAGTTCGCCACCGGACACCACATCAATACCAAGCCCTTCGTTGGCGACGATCGCGCAGACTGCCAGGCAATTCCAGGCTTTTGAGGCATAAATCACCAGCGAATCACCTGGATAATATCGCTCAAAAGCTTGCCGATATTGCCGACAAGCTGATCGCAGCGTCTCTTCATCTAAAATGTAGAGCGGCGATCCAAACCGTTGCACTAAGTCTGGAACATCACAACCACCGATTTCTAGATGGTCTTGATCATTCACCTTTGCCGTTAGTGGCATCAAAAGCTGGTTGGGTGAAAGAGTTTGAGGATTAGGCGTGGAGGAATTGGGTAAATATTGCAGACCAGAATTCACCGCTTCCGCCGCAGAGGTTAGTACCATTCGTATTATTCGTCCTTGAGAGCGTTCCCTAAATGTTCTGAGCGTTTAAATTCGCACCGCATCCAATTAACCAGTGTACAATTGAGGGCTGTACGAATTCAGCCTCTCAACCGAATTTAGTAAGAGTTTCGTGAATTTTCTGGCACTAAAGCCGCTAACGGCTGACTTGCTCCCAGCGATCGTCGAACTCGATCGTCTTTGCCTGGGAGGATTGTGGACAATTGATGGATATCGTCGAGAGTTGGAAAGTCCAAACAGCGATTTGTTAGTCATACAAGAAATCGGGATTCAGAAATCGGGATTCAGAAGCCAGAAGCCAGAAGTTAAGAGCCAGGACTCATACCCTTCCTCCCATGCTTCACCTCCTTCCTCCCCACTCCCCACTCCCCACTC
>PVWD01000441.1 GCA_003003615.1 filamentous cyanobacterium CCP2
ATGTAGGGGGCATCTGTGGCGGAAAGGTCTTGCAGTTGAGTGAAGAGGGCATCGCGGGCAGTTTCATCCTGTTCTACACGCTGCTTTGACACGAGATCGTTCGCTTCGTCGCTGTAGTAGAATGAGCCGCCCGCCTGGGATTGTCCTTCTACACAGCCAGTGCTGGTGGAACCTTCATCGCAGGCAAGGAACGGATAGATAAAGGTATCTTCATCGTAAAAGTCGGGATACCAGTCGAGCAGGACGGAAGGATAGACCCCATCGCTCAGGTTGCCAAAAATGGTGGCAGATTCGGCAGTGTTAATCTCCACGTTGACGAGACCGGGAAGCTGTTGTTCGATCGAGGCTTTGAGGGTGGAAGCGACCAATCCACGCACGGTGGAGGAAGAGGAATGCCAAATTTCCAGGGTGACGGGGTTTGCTTCTGAGAAGCCTGCTTCTGTTAAAAGGGTTCTGGCTTTTTCAGTGTTGCCATCACCAAATTCTTCCTGGAAGACGGGCTTATGAACAGCAAACGTATCCGGCAAAAGGCTATAGAGCGGTTCGGCTTGTCCCTGAAAAACCCGATCGATCAGCAAGTTTCGATCGACCAAGGAGGCGATCGCCTGCCGGACACGCACATCGCCTAAGGGTTCGCTCTTTTGATTCAGCACCAAATAATTTACCGTGTTGGTTCCCGCTTCAATCACCTGCCATCCGCCTTCCTCTGCCCCTTCCACTAACGTCCGAATTTGGTCTGGGTCAAGGGTTTGGTAGGCAACATCCAATCCGCCCGTTCTGAAGGTGTTAAACAGGTTGGCAGGACTGCTGATGATTTGAATATCCACCCCTTCGTTGGCGGGGGGTTCGCCCCAATAGTTTTCGTTCACATCCAGGCGGATCGAATCAGTACCGAAGGATGCCAGCTTGTAGGGGCCCGTGCCAACAAAGGTATCTGGGCTGAACTGTCCTTCGCCAATTTCGTAAGCTGCGGGAGAGATGGGTGTGGCACCCCAAAAGGCTAGCAGGGCTGGAAAGGCAGCAAAGGGCTGGTTTAAGGTGATGGTGAGTTCATATTCGCCAGTGGCTTCCACAGACTCAATTTGATCGGACAGCAAAAAGGACGGACGACCGCCATTTTCCATGAACCGCTGGAGGGAAAACGCCATTGCTTCCGCGTTAAACGGTGTCCCGTCATGAAAAGTTACCCCTTCCCGCAGAGGAATAGTGTAGGTGAGTCCATCGTCGCTGATTTCAGGCATGGCGGTGGCCAGTTGGGGTTCCAGGTCAGAGGTTCCCGGTGCGTAGGTGTAAAGCCGATCGCCCATGTTGTGAATCAAAATGCCAGGAAAAATTTCGTAGGCATCGGCAGGGTCAAGGGTTTCTGCTTTGAGAGTTGTGCCAATGGTGATGCGATTGCTGTTTGCAGAAGGGCTGTTTGCATCAACTGGAGCAGTGGATTGAGAAGTGCCACATCCCACCGTCAAAGCTAAACACAAACTAAATAGACCAAGGAACTTTAGAACAGACCGCCAGGGCTTGCCGATCGGCAGCAGTTTGCGAGAAAGACCGTACCCGTTCATGTGATATACCACCTGAAGAAAATTGAAATTAAAAAAGTTTAATCCCTAACAGTTCGTTATGGAGCAGCGCAATTCATAACTCCAAACTTTATACACTGCTAGACACAATAACTCAATCAGTATTCAGGTTGGGCGATCAGTTGAGCGATCGTTTGTTTCTGATTATTTTGGGTCAGTAATATCAAATTAAATTTTGGTCGCACCAGATGCTTGTCGGGTGGAACAGAACCCTTGATACTGTGGGGCACTGAACAAAACCTACCCTACTAAATTGAATAATAAAGTGGGAAAGCTTTAGCGTCCTTCGGTTTCACATAAACGCGCTGCTGCGGACGAATCTTCAACTGATCAAACCGATCGCGGCTGAGATGGGCCGTTACCACCTGTCCATCGTCCAGCACCAATTCTGCCTGAATTTCCCAACCCAAATGAATTAACCGATTCACCCGCGCCGGAACCGTTGTGCCGTTTGGCTGGATATCAATCATCACGTCATGGGGACGCAAAAACACCTCAGGATGGGGCGAATCGAACCCGTTTTCCTGGAAAATGCGGGAACTGCTCGGCAGCACGTTGACCGGGCCAATAAAGCCCATTACAAAAGCCGATGCCGGATTGTCATAAATTTCGGCAGGCGTACCCACTTGCTCCACCTTGCCCTCATTCATCACTACAATTTCATCCGACACTTCCATTGCTTCTTCCTGGTCGTGGGTGACAAAAACCGTCGTGACGTGAACTTCATCATGCAGCCGACGCAGCCAGGCCCGCAAGTCCTTCCGCACTTTGGCATCTAATGCCCCAAACGGTTCATCCAGCAATAAAACTTTCGGCTCTACTGCCAATGCCCGCGCCAGAGCCACCCGCTGCCGTTGCCCCCCGGAAAGCTGAGAGGGATATCGATCGCCCAATCCGCCAAGCTGAACCAGTTCCAGCAGTTCTTCCACCCGCCGCTGAATTTTTGCCTTAGACATCTTGCGAATGTCCATGCCAAAGGCGATGTTTTTTCGCACGGTCATGTGCTTAAACAGGGCATAGTGCTGAAACACAAAGCCAATGTTGCGTTCCTGAACGCTTTCATAGGTGGCATCGCGTCCGGTCAAGAAAATTCGCCCGGCATCGGGAACTTCCAACCCGGCAATGAGCCGCAGCAAAGTCGATTTACCTGAACCGGACGGCCCCAGCAGTGCCACTAATGAGCCAGTTTTGATTTCCAAATTCACCTGATCAACAGCCTGAAAATCATTAAACCGCTTGGATACATTTTCAATGACAATGCCCACAGTGCGTTTCCTCTTTGGAATAGGGAGCAGAGACGCGAGAGTTTGCGTCTGTACAGAATGAACGGGACAGAATGAATGAGCCGCGATACAGTGAATGCCGTGCTTCGCGATCGGCTTGGTTCGTTCTTTAGGAAAGGGGAACAGCGTTTACATAAATGGCAGCAATGGCAGTCACCTTTATCTAAATCCCTAGTTAGCCGATGTAGTTACTGTAGTTTTTATAGCACACTCTTTTCCCACTTTAGAAGGCAATTTTTATACCGAACGATCGCGGATTTGCAGTAGCACCAGTGCCAACGCTCCCGCCACTAACCCCCAAAATGCTGACCCAATGCCAAATAATGTTATGCCAGAAGCGGTGACTAAAAACGTAATTAGGGCCGGTTCTCGATCGCGTTCCTGGGTTAGGGCAGTTGCCAGACCGTTGCCGATCGTGCCAAATAAAGCCAGCCCCGCAATGGCCAGTACTAGCTCTTGGGGAAAGGCGGCAAACACTGATCCCACTGTGGCTCCGAATAGCCCAATGAGCAGGTAAAACCCGCCCGCAGCAATGGCAGCAACATATCGTTTTGCTGGATCTTCGTGGGCTTCCCGCCCCATACAAATCGCAGCGGTGATGGCGGCCAAATTTAAGGCAAACGCCCCAAAAGGAGCCAGTACGATCGTTGTGAATCCCGTCCAGCCGACTAAAGGAGAAACCGGCGCGTCATACCCAGATGCCCTCAGCACAGCCACTCCAGGCACATTTTGCGAAGCCATTGTCACTACAAACAGGGGTAACGCTACGCCCACCAAAGCCCCGATCGAAAATTGGGGCAGGGTAAAAACAGGTTCTGCTAGCTGCAACTGCACAGCGTCCATTTGCAATAAGCCTTGTGTTCCTGCAATCAAAATACCCAACACCAAGGCCAAAACCACTGCATAGCGAGGCATCACCCGACGGGCAACTAAGTACACACAAAACATGGCAAAGGTCATCACAAACTGGGTTTGCATCGCCACAAAT
>PVWD01000127.1 GCA_003003615.1 filamentous cyanobacterium CCP2
TTTGTGCTGTGGGGAATATTTGTGAGGGCAGTCTGGCTTTGGCATAGCACTTGGTTCATTAATTCGGTGACGCATCTGTGGGGCTACCGCACCTTTGAAACAGCCGATAACTCGCGAAATCTATGGTGGGCAGCCTTACTGACCTACGGTGAAGGTTGGCACAATAACCATCATGCACATCCGCAAGTCGCAAAAGCCGGTTGGCAATGGTGGGAGATTGATGTTACGTGGTGGGCTATCAATCTGTTGCGATGGCTCAATTTAGCACGAAAAGTGAATTTGCCTCCAGCCCCAATGCGATCGCCCCGGTGATTCAAGCATTTCTCCATAAACAAAGGGTTGAAGAAAATTCCACGTGAATTAATCATCAAACAAACTGTGTTGAAAGGAGTCTGGCACATCCTTTGTAATTGGCCTAAGTACAGGACAAAAGCTTGTAAAAGAGGAGGGGAAAGGGTTTCATGAGAATTACCACATTCTTTAACCACGAAACCCTCATGAATCAGGTTACTTTACTTCGAGATACTTTGCGTCCTCATCTGGCATGGCATGGAGCAAGATTGAGCTTTGTGGCAGCCTTTTTGGTTGCCCTGTTGCGGGTCAAAACAGTGAACTTCAGCGAATTGGCAACGGGCTTCAGTGGTAACGCTCAAACTGACTCGCATTACAAACGGCTGCAACGGTTTTTTCGCCACTATGAGCTAGATTATGCCGAGATTGCTGAAGCAGTGGTTGCCCTGATGGCAATTCCAGAACCCTGGACACTTTCAATAGACCGAACAGAGTGGCAGTTTGGCGATTGCATCTTCAATATTCTGATGCTGGGCATCGTGCATGAGGGCATTGCCTTCCCAGTGGTCTGGTGTCTACTTGATAAGCGTGGCAATTCCAACAGTGCTGAGAGGATGAAATTGTTCAACCAATTCCTCGAACGCTTTGGGTCTCGAGACATTGCCTGCCTCACCGCAGACCGAGAGTTTGTCGGCAAAGACTGGTTTGGCTACCTGCTGGGTGAACCCCTTACTCCATTCCGCATTCGCATTCGCGAGAATTACAAACTCAGTGATGGTCGCATCAGTCTCAAAGTCAGAGTGCTGTTTGCCGAGTTACAAGTGGGGCAGACCGAAATCTTACGACACAAACGACGATTGTGGGGACACTGGGTGTACATTGCTGCTTTGCGATTAGAAGACGGTTCCTTGCTAGTGGTTGCTACCCAAAGTGCACCGAAATTAGCAATTGCCGATTACGCCAAAAGATGGTCGATTGAAACCCTCTTTGGCATCTTCAAAACTCGTGGATTTTGCTTGGAATCGACTCATCTGACGGACTCTAAGCGTTTGAGCAAGCTCCTGGCATTGCTCTCATTAGCCTTGTGTTGGGTGATTCTCACTGGGGAATGGCTCCATCAACTCAAACCACTTACCATCAAAAAGCATGGACGTAGAGCTAAGAGTATTTTCCGTTATGGCTTTGACCACCTCCGAAACATCGTCCTCAACCTGGAACAGAAGATGGATGAGTTTTTGGAGGTTCTACAATTTTTGTCCTGTACTTAGGGATCGTACACAACCTTCTCCACCTATGAACTGGATGCTGAAAAACTGCTTGCCAGTGGGCATTGGGGGATTACAGCATTGTACTGGGTTTGCACTGCCACTCTAGGAGTGCTGTGTTTGGAATTGGGAATTTTTTTAGCGAGGAAGCTACCATGAGCTATTGGGAAAAGCTAACAATCTATATTGACGAGAGCGATCGGTGGCATGGTAAACCGCTGTTTACAGCACTGGTAGAAGAAGCTCGAAAGCAGGGGTTTGCCGGAGCCACGGTGACTAGAGGCATAGAAGGATTTGGTGTTCGCCAACACCACCAAATTCACACTGCGCGAATCATAGAGCTAGCGGATTTGCCAATTGTAGTTACGCTGATCGATCGATCAGAGGCAATCGCCCAATTTCTTCCATCGGTGCAAGCAATGGTTGCATGGGGCTGGTCACTCAAGAGACGATTTGTGTTGTCTATCATGCCTCCCAATCGTGAATTAGCAATAGAACACACCTGGCTGAAGTAATCCTCCCTGATGCAGGGTCAACAATCCTACGAAAGTTAGATTGATCAGGTGGCTGTCATCGATACTATATTACTAATTGGTAGAATAGTTAAGTAAGAATAGGTTAAGACAGAGTGAACGACATTAAGTCAATCAACGACGATATCGCCGTAGCAATGGGGCAGCCGACTCCCGACGATCTGCAACAGGCGGCACAGGAAGGCTACAAATCGGTGCTGAACTTGCGATCGCCCCAGGAAGACGGTGCTCTGAGTGATGAACAGCAGCACGCTGAAGCTGCTGGACTTCAGTATGTTAACTTGCCCGTGCGCCCCGATGCGTTGAGTCAAGAGCAGTCCGATCAAATCATGAAGCAGATTGACCAGTTGCCCAAACCGCTGTTGACTCATTGCAAAAGCGGACTGCGATCCGGGGCAATGGCTTTAATGTATGTTGCAACTCGTGAAGGTTTGAGTGCAGAAACTGCAATGGAAAAGGGAAAACAAATGGGGTTTGATTGCGAATCTAGTCCACAGATGAAGCAGTTCTTTCAGCAGTACGTTTCAGAACGCACAGCTAACTAGTGCTGCACGGCGTTGATCCAATGAAGATGAACAGGAGAGAGAAAGCATCATGGCACTTGTACTCGAACAAATTAATGTAGAAGGATTGGCGCAGCTGTCCTACATTGTGGGGGACGACAAGGCGGGAGTGGCTGCAATTATTGACCCGCGACGGGACGTAGATGTGTATTTGCAGCGGGCCAGAGAGATTCGGAGTAAGACTGATTGCCAGTATTGAAACCCACATTCACGCGGATTTTGTTTCTGGTTCTCACGAACTGAAAGCGCGGATGGGTGTACCTATCTAAGGAGGAAAAACTGAGGACTATCAGTTTGATGTACACCAACTGCAAGAAGGTGACGAGATCAAAATTGGCAGCGTGACGCTGCGGGCGCTGCATACAGCAGGACACACGCCTGAGCATGTTTCGCTGCTCATTTACGACGCTAAGCAAGGCGAAGAACTGTTTGGTTTGTTCACGGGTGACACGCTATTTAATCTAGATGTAGGTCGTCCTGACTTGTTGGGTGGCGGCACAGAGAAGAAACTGACGGCACAGTTGTATCACACGCTGTTTGACAAGATGTTGCCCTTAGGCGATCGCATTGAAATCTATCCCTGTCATGGTGCAGGGTCTGCTTGCGGCAAGTCGATTGGCGATCGCAGACAAAGCACGATTGGCAATGAGCGCCTCTTTAACCCTGCCCTCAAAGAGCGATCGGAAAGCGAGTTTGTGGAGTGGATTATGAGCGAGATGCCCGAACCTCCGCGCCACTATGCTCGGCTAAAGAAGGTGAATGCCAAAGGTGCGCCCGTTGTGGGCTGTCCGCCGACGCTGCAACCGCTGACTCCCAGTGAGTTTCAGCAAAAGATGCAGAATGAGAACACTGTAGTGATTGATGCTCGATCGATTCTGGCATTTGGTGGTGGACACATTCCTGGTGCAATTAATATTGCTCTGCGTCCAGAGTTTCCCAACTGGGTAGGCTGGATGATTGATCCAGAACAATCCATTTTGGTGATTGTGGAAAGTGAACGGGATGTCAAACTGGTGACCGATCAGCTATTCCGCATTGGCTACGACAACTTGGCAGGTTATTTGCATGACGGTATGACCAGTTGGCAGAATGCAGGATTACCGCTGTCAAGGGTACAGGAATGGACGGTACATGAGCTGAATCAACATCGACAAGATCCATCCGTGACGGTGCTGGATGTCCGAGGAGATGATGAACACAAGAACGGGTTTGTGCCCGGAGCGAAACATTTGTTTGTAGCGCATTTGGAAGACCATTTGGATCAACTTGATCGCAACCAAACGATCGCTACCTATTGCGGTAGTGGATATCGGGCTTCGATCGCGGCGAGTATTCTGAAGAAGCACGGGTTTGAACGGGTTGTGAATATTCCTGGTTCCTGGCTGGCTTGGAAGGGAGCCGACCTGCCCATTGAGAAACCAAAAGCGAGTGAAGCCGTAGTGGCGTAAGTATTAACCTGATCATCAGAACTTGACGACCGCAGACTTGATCACCAAAACCGTGTAGGGGTGCTGGTGATGCATCCCTACACGGTTGATTATTCCTGGGGTTTTCCGTTTTCATTTTGCCCTTTTGCTCAGTCTCTAGGCTTGCATGGCGATCGTTGCCATCATGCCCTGATCTTCATGATCAAGAATATGGCAGTGATAAACCGTTTTGCCAGGATAGTTGCGGAACGGAACTCGAATGCGGACGGTTTCGTTGGCTCTCACTAAAACCGTATCTTTCCATGCAGCATAGGGTTCGGGTTGCCCATTGCGGCTGATCACCTGAAAAGGATTGACGTGGAGGTGGAAGGGGTGATCCATTGCCATTGGCCCAGTGTTAGCAATTTCCCATTCCTCCACCGTGTCAAGTCGCACTGTGGTATCCAGGCGATCGTGGTCGTAGGATTTTCCATTCAGCAAAAATGCCCTGCCCATGCCAGAGCGCCCCCTGCCCATGCCGCTCATGCCCATAGACAACTCAATCCGGCGAGCGGTGGCAGGCTGAGGCAAGTCTGCGATGGGCAGCAACTGTTGCGGTAAAGAAAGCGGTGTGGTGGAGCCACTGTACTGAATGGTGGCTAATACTTGAGGCGTGGTCTGAGCGGTGTTACCCGACATACCGCCCATTCTCCCCATGCCTCTCATTCCGCCCATTCCACCCATGCCCCTTTGTCCCATCATGCCCATCATGCCGCGATCGTAGGGAAGGTTCAGCAATCGATACCCTCCGGCAGGCTGATTACCCTGCACCAGCACCTCGGCGCGTTCACCAGGAGATAGCAATATTTCTTGTAGCTCAACCGGAGCCGCGATCGCCCCGGCATCTGTCGCAATGAGGTGTAGGGGATGGTTTTCTAATGTCAGTCGATAAAACCGTGATGTGGACGCATTGACCATGCGCAACCGCAACAGCCCCCCCGTTGGCAAAGAGAATGTGGGGTTTTCTTTGCCATTGACGGTGACAATGCTGCCTTCTCGCCCTTGCATCACTTGCATCGGATTCGCGTTCGGAACCTGCCCGTTTGAATCAACTTCAAAGTCTTTCAAGAAAACAAATTCTTCCTGTGCCGCTTTCACCTCAGGGATCTCATCAAGAGCGCCACGAACCACAAAAATACCGCCTAACCCTCTAAAGACTTGATCGGCAACTCGCCCGTGAAGGTGGGGGTGATAGAAGAATGTTCCCGCAGGATGATCGGTCGGTAAGGTGAATTCGTAATCAAAGGTTTGACCACTGCCAATATTCAAATAAATATTATCCGCCGTACCTGTGGGGGGAATGTGGAGTCCGTGGTAGTGAAGATTGGTGGGTTCTGATAGACGGTTGGTAAAGCGAATTCGCACGGTATCACCGGGACGGGCTTCTAATCGGGGGCCTGGAACTTGTCCGTTGTAGGTGAATAAATTGGCAGTGCGATCGCCCAGCGTCACTGAACTAGGCTGTGCCTCCAAGTCAAATTCCACTATCCTGGATGAACGCACACTCGATGGATTCTCAGCGGGGGTTGGGGTTTCTGCGTCGAAGTTCACCTGAGCCTGCGGTTGATCAGCACAATGAGCCAATAGCAATGTCGCGGCACTACTCGTTGTCAGCGTTAAAAATTGTCTGCGGTTCAACCGTCGCATTTATCCTTTTCCTAAGTATTTAGTTCTTTCATTTTGACAAAGAACCCGAATGATTGCAGGTCAATGCCTGCAAACAGCATCATGACTCACTGTAATGCTCTCCTGCTACTTTGCCTCGAAACACAATGTAGTTGTAGATGTTGTAGAACAACATAATTGGAATCAAAAACCCAATGAAAATGATCATGAAAACGAGTGCGCTAGGGGCTGCTGCTGCTTGATAAATAGTGATGCTAGGTGGAATGATGTAAGGAAACACAACTAACCCTAACCCAACAAAGGTGAGCAGAAAGAGTAGGATTGTCCAAACTAACGGAGTCGCTTCAGCTTTTTGGTTCAAACTTCTTAGCAGGAGTCCAATCAACACCACACCCAGTACAGGAATCAACGCAAAGATATACACCTCTGGCTGATGAAACAGCTTGGCTCTGGCATTTTCGTAGACCACAGGCGTTGCAATCGTAATTAAGATTGCGCCAATCAAGGTGGTAATGGCTGCTAGTTTAGCGGTGCGGTAGTGTGTTTTGCAGTTCTCCTTCGGTTTTGAGGATGAGATAGGTAGAACCAATCAGGACATATCCTTGAATCAGCGTTAGGGCAACCAAGATCGATCGCCAATCGAGCCAATCTCAAATGCCGCCGATAAAGTGCCCTGCCTCATCAACTGCGATGCCTTCTAAAATACTGCCTAATGCAAACCCTTGAAATAAGGCTGCCATGAAACTTCCTACGCCAAACGCCACATTCCAAAACACTTTATTGGTTGAATACTCTCGAAATTCAAACGCTACAGCCCGAAAAATTAAGCCGAAAATCATGCCGAAAATAGGAACGTAGAGTGCATTGAGAACGGTGCCGTAGGCCAGTGGAAACGCACCAAACAGGGCACATCCCATCAATACTAGCCAAGTCTCATTCGCATCCCAGATATTACCCAGACTGGTCATCAGCATACTGCGACGGTCTTCATCTGAACTGGTCAAAGAAAGGATGCCAACGCCCAAATCGAATCCATCCAGCATGACATAGAGAAATAAAAAGAGAGCAAGGATGATAAACCAAACCTGCGCCAGAAAGTGTTCTAGATTTTCCATAACGCTATTGCTGCGCCTCCACGGGACGTTGATCTGGGGTGAATTCAGCCGGTTCAGTCTCAATCTCAGGCTGATTTTCAGCCCTTGGAACTGGCAAATTTAGGTTGGGACCTTGACGGATGATCCGACTGCCAAAAAACAGCGCACAGGCAAATAGAGTGGTGTAAATGCCAGCAAAGATCAGCAAAGAAGTCAGAACCTCACTAGGAGGCAAGTTAGAAACCCCATCTGCTGTGCGGATTTGCCCGTAAACAACCCAGGGTTGCCGCCCCACGCAGCGTACAATCCACCCCGATTCCACGGCAAGGTTCCTAACGGAGCCGCCAGCATCCAAGTTCGCAGTAGCCATTTCTGCTGGATAATCATCTCCGGTGACAGCTTGCCTCGCAGCCATTGAATGATGCTCGCACCCATCAGTCCAGCTAGGAAGAAACCAATCCCGCTCATGAGGCGGAATGAATAGTAAACCAAGCCCACCATTTTGGGGCGATCGTCTGGCTGCCATTCTTTAAGTCCTAAGACGGGTTCAGAGAGGTTTTTCTTGAATTCCAAAATGTAGCCCAAGCCGTTCGGGATGGTAATTTCCCAATCGTTTTGTTCCAACTTGTTATTGGGCAATGCCACTACGCTCCAAGGAGCAGGCTGCCCTGCGGGGCTAGTTTCCCATTTGGCTTCCATTGCCGCCAGTTTGGTGGGCTGATAGTGAGCAACCTGCTCAGCGCTGAGGTGTCCAATGTAAATCTGTAAGGGAGTGACGGCGATCGCAACTGCTACCACAATTTTGAGCGAGCGATCAAAGAATGCCGCATGACGATTGTTGAGAATATACCAGGCGCTGATGCCGCCAATTACAAACAGGGAGGTCTCCAACGTTGCAAAGAACATGTGGGAAACGCTGATGAACATAAATGGGTTTAGAATCGCCCGAAAGTAGTCATCGACGATAAACTTCCCACTCACAAACTCTCCGCCTGCCGGACTTTGTAACCAAGAGTTTGCAGCTAAAATCCAGAATGTGGATAGATTAGCACCAAACGCAACCATAATAGTGGCGAAGTAATGAATCTTGGAGTTAACGCGCTCCCAGCCAAACAGCATGATGCCCAGAAAGCCAGCCTCCAACATGAAAGCCATCGAAGCCTCAAAGCCTAAAATGCTGCCAAAGAAATCGCCTACGGCTTCCGAGAAAGGTGCCCAGTTTGTGCCGAACTGAAACTCCATCGGCAAGCCAGAAGCGACCCCAATCCCAAAATTCAAGACATAAAGCTTTGCCCAAAAACGCGCATGATGATAGTAATCTGGGTTGCGCGTTTTGAGCCATAAGCCCTCAACTACGACTAGATAGATTCCCATCCCTGTTGTTAACACGGGCCAGAGCATGTGAAAGATAGCCGTCAAAGCAAACTGCATTCGTGATAATGCAATGGTATCAGATAGAAACTCCGTACTCATTTTGTTTCCCCTAATTAGAAGGCTTCTATCGGCTCAAACTTATCGCTTGATCAAGATAAAGATAGCCACAGCAATCACAAAGTAACCAAACCCTTTCTCTAATTGTTTTGCCTCAATGAATTTGGTGAGGTAAGCCCCTAAAATCATCCCAATGCTAGCCACGATCGTGAACGTCACCATCAAGGGGACATCGACGGGTACGCGCCCCAAATATCCCGCAAATCCGGTGACAGATTTCAAGGCAATGATCACCAGAGATGTGCCAACGGCTTGCTTCATCGGCATTCCACCCAACAGCACCAGCGCCGGAATGACCATAAATCCGCCGCCAATGCCCACAAAGCCCGTTAAAACACCGACTCCCAATCCTTCTGAGGGAATCGCCAGCCACCGGAGAATCCCTGCATGATCAGAGGATTTTGTAGACGAGGGTTTCAGCGTTTCTTCTGGGCTGGATTGGATTGAGCGGGATGACTTGCGAATCATAAAAAATGAGGCGATCAGCATCATCACCGCAAAGCTAATCAGTTGGAAGGTGGGAGTCACAATGGGAAGGGTGGCAATTCTAGCGCCTAAATAGGCTCCAACCATCGCCGCCGGAGCAAACAGAGCAGCCGTTTTGAAGTCAATATTTCCCTGTCGCCAATGGGGAATAATGCCTACTAAACTCACCGCGCCCACAATGATTAAGCTCATGGCGATCGCAGATTGAGGCGGTACACCCATGACATAAATCAGGATTGGGGTTGCCAGGATCGACCCTCCCCCCCCAATCAAGCCCAGGCTAATCCCCACCAGAGCAGCCAGTACATAACCAATGACCGTAATCACCATAGTAGTAATCTTCTCGTGTGGGTTTAATCGGTTTCAGCGCTGACTTAAACCCGTTGATTCCAGGGCATCTTGGCAAGCAGCATTCCTAAGGCACAGGTGTCAGTGATTCCAGCAAACACCAGCCCAGAGCCAACAAAACCACTGAGCAGCAAAAACCAGGGAGACCCAAACGCACCCAGTACAGTGCCAATCACCACCAGGGAACCTGCTACAATTTGCACCTGGCGCATGAGGCTAATGGGCGCATTTTTGTTTACCTCAGTTGGATACCCTGCCTGCGCCCAAGCCAATAATCCCCCTTCCAAATGGGTGACTTCATTCATCCCTGCTGCGAATAATTTCTGTGCCGCTTGAGCTGATCGATTACCCGTCCGGCAGTACAACACCGTAGTTTTGTTGGCATCAAAGGGAACGCGATTCGGATCAAATTTTGACAGGGGGACTAGAATCGAACCAGGAATCTTTTCGCCTGCATGTTCAGAAGGCTCACGCACATCCACTAGCGTGACGGCTTGCTGACTCAATAACGTATTCAAAGAAGATGGATCAATGGTTTTTAGACGATCGCGCTGAGGTTGGCTGGAATAATTGAAATGGGTTTCATTCATGCTCGTCATTGGGTTCTCCTAACTGTTCCAAATGTTGAGTGATGTAGTCTACAAAAAATTGCTTGACACCAGGGCGATCGTTAAAATTCAATCCCATCGCCTCTGTTCGCTGTAGGAATTCTTCAGCGGTCATGCCCTGATCAATTCCAGCCCGCAACAGTCCAATCCCAGCCGATCGCAGACCGAGTGAGCAGTGCATCAAAACGGGTTTCGGAAGTTGATCAATTTGTTCAGAAACCTGAGCTACAAGCTCGCCGCTCAAGCTAGAGGGATTCACAGGAATATGGGCATACTGCATTCCTAGCGATTCCACAATCTGTGGCTCATCGGGTAGAAATCCTTTCTCCTTTGGCATCCTCAAATTGATCACCGATTTAAATCCCTGTTGAGAGGCTTGCTGCAATTGCTCTGGGCTAAGTTCTCCTGCCACAGAAACGTCCTCATCAATCGGGTGGGTGCCAACTAGCTGCGTTTCATTCATTGCTGCATTCTATTTCTGCGTTTAAGCTGTTCTCCTGCCCTGCTAAACTAAATCACGTGGTTAGTCACAAGAACATTGCCACACTGCTCATTAGCAGGCACCGCTTCCATAATTTTTTTCGGATCAGGAAGGTTTAGCCCATTCATAAACTCAATGAACTGATCGCGGGTTCGCCCTGTGAAGCGAGGATTCCACTGTTCCTCTTCAGCGATCGTGGAGACACTGTGACCGCGATAGTCATGGGCAGGATACACCAGCGTGCCATCTGGCAGCGTAAACAGGTTTTCTGTTACAGAATCGTACAGCGTCCCCGCATCACCGCTCTGAAAATCAGTCCGTCCGCAGCCGCGAACAAACAGTGCATCGCCCGTTAAAACTCGATCGCCGTTCACTAGGTACGCCATATGGCTATCGGTATGTCCTGGAGTGGAGATCGCTTGAATTTCAATGTCGCCGACGTTTAAGACTTCCCCATGCTGGATATGGCGATCGGCACAGGCAACCTGAGCTTTCTCCGGCACAATGGTTTCACAGCCCGTCAACTCCCGCAGTTTTCCAGCACCTGTGATATGGTCGGCGTGGACGTGGGTTTCCAAGCAGTACTTCAAAGTCAATCCCAACTCATTAATCAGCTTATAATCGCGCTCAACCTGCTCAATCACTGAGTCTACCAACACCGCTGCCTTGGTCTTGGGGTCAGCAATCAGATAGGTATAAGTCCAGGTGTCTTGATCAAACAATTGACGAAATAGCATCGTTCTTTACCTCGTGAGACAGTGTTATACAGAAGAGTGGGGGTTCTAGGTGTCACCCGCCACGAACAAAATGGCAAAGACAACCAAGATTGAGAAAAACGTGAGATAGCCAGTCACCATGAATGCGATCGCCCTGTAGCGTTAATTCAGATAGCCCATGTTTATAATATATTACCATATAGTAATATGATTGATAATTTAGTTTACGTCAAGCCATTCAGGTGGATTTAAAGTTTCTTTAGAAAGCACAACCATATTGCTACTTGGTAGTATAGTGCACATAGTTAATATCTCATGTTACCGACTCAGTTTCCATCCCTTTCACTCCATTTGAGGAACTACCGTGTCACCGACTGCACAGCAAACCCAATCGACGCAACCTGCTGAACAGATAAATCAAAATCTCTCGGCTCCTGAGGCGATCGCCCCTCCGGTGAAGCACCACCAAATTGTGATTGTGGGGGGCGGGGCAGCCGGAATTACAGTTGCAGCCCAACTGCTGAAGCGCAACCGCGCCCTAGATATTGCCATTATCGAACCGTCTGACAAACACTACTACCAACCGGGCTGGACGCTGGTGGGCGGCGGTGTGGCTCCCATTGACAAATTTATTCGGGATGAAAAGGATGTGATTCCCAGAGGGGCAACCTGGATTCAAGCGCGTGTGGCGAAACTTGATCCCGATCGCAATACGGTTATCGCTGAAGCAGGACAAGCCATTGAGTATGATTATCTAGTGCTTTGTCCCGGCATTCAAATTGACTGGCATCTAATCAAAGGCTTAAAAGAAGCGCTGGGTCGAGGCGGAGTCACCAGTAACTACTCCAAAGACTATGCCCCCTACACCTGGGAAACCATCCAAGCCTTCAAAGGTGGGAATGCTCTCTTCACCTATCCTGCTACGCCGATTAAGTGTGGCGGTGCGCCCCAAAAAGTGATGTACATGGCAGATGACACCTTTAAGCGCAAGAGCGGCGTAGGCGTCAACACGACTGTGATGTTTTGCACCGCTGGGGCATCGATGTTTGCCGTGCCGGAATATGCTGCCGCTCTGGATAAGGTAGTCGCCAGACGCGGCATTGTCACCAAATTTAAGCACAACCTCAAGGAAATCAAGGCAGACACGCAAGAAGCAATTTTTGATGTCACCACAGATAACGGCGTTGAGGAAGTCAGCATTCGCTACGACATGATCCATGTGGCTCCCCCTATGAGTGCGCCTGATTTTATCAAGCACAGTCCGTTGGCTGGGGCTGGCGGCTGGGTAGATGTTGATAAAGCAACGCTGCAACACACCCGCTATGCCAATGTATTTTCCTTAGGGGATGCATCTTCTCTACCCACCTCTAAAACGGCAGCAGCGGCTCGCAAAGAAGCGCCGATCGTCGTCCAGAACTTGCTGTCTTTGCTGCAAGCACAGCCGATCGCAGCAGAATACGATGGCTACACCTGCTGTCCCCTCATCACAGGTTACAACTCAACAATCATGGCAGAGTTTGCCTATGGAGGAAAGCTGGCTCCCTCATTCCCGCTCGATCCTACGCAAGAACGCTACTCAATGTATTTGGCAAAAGCGCATCTGTTGCCTTGGCTGTACTGGAACCGGATGCTGAAGGGTGAAGGATTTGAAGCGGATATTTTCAAACCCATCAACAAATTGCTCCGCCGCTAGACGAAATAGCACCGGGGGTGGTAATGGCCCATCCCCTCAATGGTCGGATAGCCCCTTGAGTTTTAACGTTGGCGATCGCGTCTACTACATTGGTTCGGATGCCAAGATTCTGTCCGACTACGGCAACCAAGTGCTAGAAATCATTGCCTTGGATGCAAAAACGAGACGAGTCGTCTGTCAAACGGTTCGTCTCGCTCAAGTTGTCGGAATTGCATTTGAGGATCTCAGCAAACGCTAGCGGCTCTGTCTTAACTGCGACAATTGCTTAAGCTGTTGGCTCTGCTGTTCAACTTGCATTGTCAACGCATCACAAACCAAATCGCACAGTTCAAACAAAAATGGATTGGCAATGCGATAGTAAACGCAAACTCCGCGCTGCTCACGGGCAACTACCCCAGCCTGAGTCAGCATCTTCAGATGCTTGGAAACATTTGCCTGTCCCAATCCTGTTTCTTCGATAATCTCCGTCACATTCTTAGCACCCGTTTTTAGGGTACACACAATCTGAAGCCGACTCACTTCTGATAAAACTTTGAAGAAATCTGCCATTAGGCTCAATGCTTCAGGAGTGAGTTTGGAAATGCCGCACTCATCCACTGCTTTTACATCCATTGCTTTTGGCACACTTATTTTTGGCGCTTTTTCCGGAACCGCAACAGGTTTCTTCGCTGACTTTGTAGGCATGGGAGGCATTCCGCAAACTTGGTAAATCTATTACTTATCATTATATTACCACACGGTAGTAGAATCTGCATCATTGAAGGAGAGAGCAAGGATGGCACCGTTTAACGGACTGACGGCATTATTAGGCGGCGGGTTGATTGGTCTCAGCGCGACGGTTTTGTTATTGCTGAGTGGTCGAATTGCTGGCATTAGCGGCATGGTGAATGGGGCAATCACCTTCACCAAAGCGGAAACTTGGCGTTGGAGTTTTATCGTTGGGTTATTGTTGGGCGCTTCGCTGTATGAGTATGGCTTTGCTGTGCAACCCACACCTCGTTCAACGTTTGCACCGATCTCAATGCTTGTAGGTGGACTGTTGGTCGGCTGGGGAACCCGCATGGGAAACGGCTGCACGAGCGGTCATGGAGTATGTGGTCTAGGGCGCTTGTCGGGGCGATCGCTGGTGGCCGTCCTCACATTTTTAATGACTGGAATGCTCACAGTTTTTGTGATCAGACATGGATTTTCTTAATGAATGTAATCGAAAAAATCAACGGATCACTCTAAACCCATGAAAAATCATCTTACGGCACTCATTTCGGGTATTCTGTTTGGCTTTGGGCTGGGACTATCGCAAATGATCGATCGCGATCGCGTTCTTGGATTTCTCGATGTAGCAGGTGCGTGGGACTCAACATTACTGTTTGTTTTGGGAGGCGCGGTTGGCGTTACGATAGTTGCGTTTCGCTTTGTACTCAAGCGACAACATCCATTGTTTGCCGATAAATTTTATATTCCCACTAAACGAGAGCTTGACTTACCCCTAGTCGTGGGTGCAGCAATCTTTGGCATCGGCTGGGGGATTGCGGGCTATTGTCCAGGGCCAGCGATCACAGCACTGGTGTTAGGAATTTGGAATCCAGTGTTGTTTTTGGTTGGTATGATTGGAGGCTCTCTCGCCCAAAAATGGATAGCAGATCAAAATCAGGCTAAACCGAAAACGTAATTGAGATGCGGTGAGAGTAGGTCGGTGGTGCTATCGCCCCTCTAAAGGGCACTTCACCACCAGCATCTATGGCTATTTCACCAGATCAATCAGGCAGTGACGCTTATGTTGATATTTCGTGGAATTTAATTTCTGATAGTCCAACGTTGCAAGATCAACTTCTTCGTCTTCAGAGCGCAGCTGTTTTGGGGATTGATTGCGAAACAACAGGGCTTGATCCTCATACTAACCAAATCCGTCTCATTCAACTTGCAGTTCCCAATCAGCCTGTTATCATAATTGATTTGTTCAAAATTTCAAAAATTGATTCCTTTTTCATTCAACAAATTCTTTCTGGTTCAGTCCTCAAGATTTTCCACAACGGTAAGTTCGATTGGCAATTTTTGACTCAAGCAGGGCTTCAACCCAAAGAACCATTCTTTGATACCCAAATTGCTTACCGGGTGCTGACAGCGGGGCTAAAAACAGGACTTTCGTTACAGACACTTGCTCATAAATTGCTAAATATTGAGTTGGACAAAGCGCAGCAGGTCAGTAACTGGAATAAACCACTCACTAAAAAACAGTTACAGTACGCAGCCTTGAACGACCACGCCCTTTTTCCGTAAATCACCCAGGGCTTTGTAGAGGTCTCCTTCGTCCAGTTCCCAGCGATCGCAGAAGGCATCCACGTCAATCTTAGGGTTCAGTTTGCCAGGGAAATCAATCTGGAGGGCAAAAAAGATGTAGTCGCGATCGCCTGGTAATTCCGCTGCTCCAACTGGACAGCGTCCAGCGCAGGCTAGCCTAGGAAGCCTCAGAATTGAATATGAACCACCGCCGCTCTTTGCTCTCCTGCTCTGATTTGCAAACCAGGTAGAATCTGCGTGATCGATTGAACTGGATCAGGGCACCTCATGCTGGAGACCGAGCACTGCCAGGGAAGTGTCTCAGCTATCCTGCTGGCGATCGCACAAATCTCCATTGAGTGTTTCATGGAACGAAGAATCATTTGCCGCTCTTTTCAGGTCTTGCGCCTGCGGACAAAGAGTATGCCTATCTTGCCAACCTCGCGTCTAAAGTTGAAGCCTGATCAATCGTTGTGTCAAAATGCACATCGTTGTTGTGGGTAGTACCAAACCAACGCAACTGACTTGGAATGGCTCGATTCTGCTCGATCCTCAGGGAGAATTTCACACCATCTATGGAGTACATCAGCGATCGGTCTACTTCATTCGACCGGATGGCTATATTGGATTACGCAGCCAACCTATAAACGAGAAGCAGTTGCTGGACTATGTGAGCAAGATCTTCTACCTATAGCAATCCTAAATTCGTTAAGTGGTATGAGTGAATTTCAGGCACACTGAATTTTAATGGTGCAGACAAATTAATTCAAAACCTTTTTGGGGCAAGAATTTTGGGCTAATTACTTCTAGTTGTAGGAACGCTCTAATTACACCAATTAGCGATCGCTCACTTGCTCTGCCGTACTTATCCCCAACCTACTCAATTCACAGGTTTGGCTCATCTCAAGATTAGGGTGAAATTTCAATTGCATGGTACAAATTTCTACTTAGAGCGGCTCATGGTATGCGGGTTATATCTCTGCTTCCCAGCCAAGAAAGTAAGCAACCTGCTCAACTAATCGGAATGGGTCGAATGGTTTTGCAATTACGCCTTTCACATTCAAGTTTGCTAACTCATCGGATTCAGTTAGATTAATCTTTGCCGTAAGGAGGACGACAGGAAGAGTTATCCCTTTCGTATAATTCCGTAGGGCTGATAGGAACTCTAATCCATTCATTCCTGGCATCATCACATCAAGCATAATTGCATCGGGCGGGTCTGTGATGACTTTAGCTAGCCCTTCTTTCCCGGATTCTGCTATCACAACCTCCCATCCAGCAATGTCTTCTAAACATCCGCGTACAACAGCGCGAACATCGGCTTCATCATCAATAACCAAAACTCGTTTCGTTGCCATAAAAGCCCCTGCTTCACTGACTTGAAGTGTCGCATCTGAAAGGGAGAGTGCCATCTTAAACCTTTGCCAGCTTTAACTGTCAGGTTGTAGGTAAAAAGTAGGTTCAAATGAACCTGTTATGGCTTCACCTTAAAACTGAGTTTTGAACTAACTTTGAACTTCAATAAGATTTAAGAATTCCAGCCAAATACATCAGCTACCTGATCCACGAGAGTCATTGGGTCAAATGGCTTGACAATGACTCCAACAATCGCCAAGGTTGCAAACGTTTCTTGTTCTTCTAAAAGGGCTTTGGCAGTCAGTAGGACAACTGGGATCATTTGTGTTCTGCTGTCTGCTTGCAGTGTATGAAG
>PVWD01000442.1 GCA_003003615.1 filamentous cyanobacterium CCP2
CCCTTACAGAGGCTATCCACCTCCCCCACGCTGGCGATAGGATAATCCCACTCCCGACTCCCGACTTCCTATGTCCTCCCCTCTCATCGGCATCATTATGGGTAGCGACTCAGATCTACCCACCATGCAAGCAGCGATCGCGGTTTGTGAAGAATTTGGTGTGCCGTGGGAAGTGGCGATCGTGTCGGCGCATCGGACTCCAGAGCGCATGGTAGAGTATGCCCAAACTGCTCATACGCGCGGATTAAAGGTGATTATTGCGGGAGCAGGAGGAGCAGCCCATTTGCCAGGAATGGTAGCAGCCTTGACTCCTTTACCCGTGATTGGGGTTCCGGTGGCAACGCGCCATTTGCAAGGGGTAGATTCGCTGTATTCGATCGTGCAAATGCCTGGAGGAATCCCAGTGGCAACGGTGGCGATCGGCAACGCCAAGAATGCTGGACTATTGGCGGTGCAAATCCTTGCTAGCCATCAGCCAACCCTTTTGGAGAAAGTGCAGCAGTATCGCCAGAACCTCAAAGCAATGGTGCTAGACAAGCAGGAAAAATTAGACCAGCTTGGATACAAAGACTACTTGCAAGAGCCATAAAGCATGCAGAAGTGAAAAAACTTCGGCGTTAGGCTTGCTGACTGCCCAATGTTGACTGCCCAACGGGTTATCGCCCAATGCGCCTTGTCGGCTTAGACCGAAACGGAGATGCAACCCTCGATCGCCATCGTGACACTGGAAGTTGGTCAACAATCCGCCGTACAGGCCGAATTGCATCTGGTCTGGGTTGTTCGGGTTTGGGGGCTTCGTCGTCCTGCTTTTTGGCGCGGGTGTAGGCAATGATGGTTCCTACAGCGATTCCTCCTAGCAAACCCAGAAAGATGCTGAGTACCGCCGGGACTCCCAACAAAAAGAACACCAGCACAAAAAAGATCCAGACGACTAATCCTGCTGAAGTTCCGTCCTCAGAATTCAGTTTGTACATGGCTCTGCCCCACTCTCCTTCTGCCCAACATCCTATCTCATTCCTCGCCGGATTAATGCAGAATCACGCCTCTGCCCCCTTTCCCCCAGCGCGAAATTTTGCATCTCTACCCAATCTGACCTTCGATCGCCTGTGTCGTATCAATTCGCTTCACGTAGGGCTGTTCTGCGTCGGTAAAGGATTCCAACTGCTGTTTGGGTAGCAAATCGGCAGTGGCATCGGCAATATCGCCTGTACGGTGCTGTAACCGATCGTGCAATACGTCCATTGGGGCATCGCAGTGCAAAATCTGAAGCGGGATATGGTGGGCTTCTGCCTTAGAAATGACTGCCTTACGAAGAGATTGACGATCGTATTTGGCATCCAGAATGACGCTGTAACCCTGGCTCGCCAGTTTAACGCCTAAATCTAAAAGGCGATCGTAGGTTTTCTGGGTCATTTCAGCCGTATACAGTTCAGACCCGCCTCTCTGCATTAAGGGGATTCCGGCTAGATGTTTGCGAACCGCATCAGAGCGAATGTGGATCGCGTTGGATTGGCGGGCCAGATGACGAGCAACGGTGGTTTTGCCCGATCCAGATAGCCCACTCATCATAATCAACTGGCCATCCTGGGTTTGGGAGCATTCCCACGCCAAGCGGTAGTAGAGAGCCGCCGTTTCAGAGGCTTTTTGTTTCTCAATGTCTGGCACACCGGGATCGTTGAGCAAAAAGGAAGTCACTTTTGCCCGCACATAGGTTTGCCGACTGACGTAGATGGGCAATACCTGTAACCCTTCCCAATCGCCCGTTTGCTCAATGTATTCATTCAGGAAAAGATTGCTGAGATCTGTCCGTTTTCGCGACTCCAAGTCCATCACGATATAGGCAATGTCATACATGACATCAACAAAGCGGAATGGCTCATTAAACTCGATGCAGTCAAACAGCCAGAGCCGATCGTTCCAGTAGCAAATGTTTCGCAGGTGCAAGTCGCCATGACATTCCCGAATCCGATCGTTTTGCATCCGCTCGTCAAACAGGGTTTTTTGAGTGGCAAAGAACCGATCGCAATAGGCACGAGTTTCGTCAAACTGCTGTTGGGTTTGCGGCCCACCAATGTATTGCTCGGTTTGCTCAAAGTTTTCATCAAAGGCTTGGCGCACCTGAGACACTTCGCCAAAACTCCGAATGTAGTCATTGGTTTGGGTGCTGGCGTGAAAGTCGGCAATGACCTGTGCTAATTCTCGCAAAAGGTTTTCGGTCAGTTCACCTTGCTCAAATAGGCTGGTCAACAGCGCATTTTGAGGAAATTGCCGCATTTTAACGACATAATCGACAATTTCTCCAGAACCGCCAAGCTGATAGTGGGGCGAAGCATCTGTTCCAGACTGCGTTATAGGCAGCACTTCTAAATAAAGCTCTGGGGCAGCTCTTTTGTTCAGGCGCAGTTCTTCCTCGCAGTAAAACTTTCGCTGTTCCAGGGTGGAGTAGTTCAGAAAGCCAAAATTAACCGGCTTCTTCACCTTGTAGGCAAACTCTCCCGTTAGCAGCACATAGGAAACATGGGTTTGAATTAGCTGGATGGTGGTTTCAGATGGGGGATAGAAATCTGGAGATTCGGGATATTCCGCCGTGTCAAGGGGACGATCGGGGGCTTGGGAGGCAGGCGGCACCGGATGGGGGTAAAACTCTGGTTTCAGCATGTGCTGAATCATGGGGGGAAGCGTCGTTTCGGTCATGGAATCAATGAAATAGGATAAGTCCAAAAGGGAAGTAATGAAAAAGCCAGGGGATTCCCCGGCTTCATGACAGTAATTAAACAAAATAGACCATGAGGCTCAGGCTTATTCTTGCTCAGTAGCAGGAACCTCTCCAGGGCTTTCGATCGCCTCTTCATCAGCGGCTGCGGCAACTTGTCCACCCTTACCTAGGATAGAAACAATCACGCGATCGGGTTCGCCCACTGCTTCCACACCTTCAGGTAGCTTCAGTTCATTGACGTGCAGTGCATCCCCAATATGCAGATTGGTGACATCAATTTCGATCGACTCAGGGATATTATCTGGAGCGCAAGCCACTTCCAGTTCCGTTAAAACCGTATCTAGCGAGCCACCTTCAGGCTTCACGCCAACAGCCGTTCCCACGAAGTGTAGGGGAACCGTAACCTGGAGGCTGTCTTGTGCAGCGACAGAAAAGAAACTGAGATGGTACAAATCCCCTCGCCAAGGATGAGACTGCACTTCTCGGATTAGAGCTTTACCTTTCCAGGGTAAATCACTGATATTCATTTGAATCAGCGTGTTGTTGACTGAAGCTTTTCTAATCAAGATTTCAGCCGCTTTCGCATCGATGACCAAAGAAACTGATTCTGTGCCATTGTGTCCGTATAGCACCGCAGGCATTAAGCCTTCACGGCGGAGTGCGTTGGGTTTGCTACCCTCTGGACGTTTCTTACATTCAAGCGTGAGTTCCATAGTGCTTCTAACGAGTAGTGTTGCTTCAGTGGTTTGGAAGATTAGCGTTCGGGGATTAGGGATTCAGCCCTAGGCTCCAATGTCATGAATATTCACCCCTGGAGGGTGCGTTTCATTGTAAAGGAGGGCCCGTTTGGGGCCGTGAATGGGGTCTTCTACGATGATAGTCTGGTCACGACTGGCACCGAGGGAGACGATCGCGATCGGCACTTCCATCAGTTCAGCCAGGAACTTCAGGTAGTTTAATGCCTGCCGGGGCAGGTCATCGAGCTGTCTCTTATACACATCT
>PVWD01000443.1 GCA_003003615.1 filamentous cyanobacterium CCP2
CTCCAATGCCATTAAATATTCTCCGCAGGGGGGAGAAATTCAATTAGGGGTGTCATGGGATGAACAAACGGTTTGCTTGAAGGTGCAAGATCAGGGCATTGGCATTCCGCCAGACGCGCAGCCTAAATTGTTTGATCCGTTTTATCGAGCTGATAATGTTGGGCGAATTCCAGGGACAGGGCTGGGGTTGGCCATTGCTCGGCAATGTGTCATCCTTCAAGGCGGCGAAATTGATGTTGAAAGTGCGATCGGTCAGGGCACAACGTTTCGGGTGAAATTACCTCGAAAGCTGGAAGGATCGATCGAGCAGAAGCCGGTACAATAACGGCGTGGGAAGTGGGGAGTCGGGAGTCGGGAGTGGGGAGGAGAGGCGGAATTTCGCGTTTGTATGATGAAATGAATGGTGAAATGAAGCGGGAGTAATATTGTTTTGTCTGAGAATGGCTGGTCTGATGGAATCTCTGGTGGCGGAACTGTGGGCGATCGGTTGGAGGGGTTGAACCTTTACCTGATTGGCATGATGGGAGCCGGAAAAACAACGGTGGGGCAGGAGCTTGCAACGCGGCTGGGCTATCGTTTTTTTGACACGGATGTTGTGATTGAACAGGCAACCGGACGATCGATTCCTGAAATCTTTGCCACCTCAGGAGAACCCACTTTTAGGCAAGTTGAGTCCCAAGTGCTTGCTGAACTTTCTACCTACACAAAGCTGGTCATTGCAACAGGGGGAGGCATTGTGCTTCAGCAAATGAACTGGAGCTATCTGCGCTACGGACTCATCGTTTGGCTGGATGTTCCCCTTGACCAACTGTACGATCGCCTTAAAACTGACACCTCTCGCCCCCTCCTCCAGCAAGACGACCCCAAACAAACCCTAGAAAATCTACTCGATCAACGCCATTCCCTCTATGCCCAAGCCGATCTACATATCCAGGTGGGAGCCAGGGAAACCCCAGGACAAATCAGCGATCGGATTTTGCAAGAAATTCCAGGTGTCCTAAAGCCGAAGATAGAACCACCCAACCAGTAGAGACGTGAAACTTCGCGGCTACCCATCCCCCAAATCCCTAAATTTCGCGTTTCCCCCAAATCCCCAAAATTCACCTTCACACAAAGAGGATCGGGAGCATCCCATTTATGAAAATTAATCGATTTCCGTAGCGCAGGCATCTTGCCTGCCAGTGAACTATCCATCATGCAAATGCAAAAGTGGGATACACCCAGAGGATCTCCCTGCATCAGATTGCACAGTTGAATGAGGGGGTTCCTGGTACACTAAGCGGATAGTAATTTCTGCAACAAACGATCGAACTTCCTGCTTCCTATGACGATGAATTTCGACACCCTCCAATCCGCCGATGATACCACTCGTGTTCGTGTATTGAGTGAAGCCCTACCCTACATCCAACGGTTTGCCGGACGAATTATTGTCGTGAAGTATGGTGGAGCCGCCATGAAAGACAGCAGCCTGAAGGATAAGGTGATGCGGGATGTGGTGTTTTTGGCCTGCGTGGGGTTGCGTCCGGTGTTGGTGCATGGGGGTGGCCCTGAAATTAACACCTGGCTGGATAAGTTGGGCATTGAAGCACAGTTTAAAAATGGGTTGCGTGTCACCGATGCCGCCACAATGGATGTTGTGGAAATGGTGTTAGTGGGGCGGGTTAACAAAGAAATCGTTTCTCTGATTAATCAGGCGGGTGGTTCTGCGGTGGGGCTTTGCGGCAAGGACGGTAATTTAATTAAGGCCCGACCTCAAGGGGATGAGGGGATTGGCTTTGTCGGTGAAGTGAGTGCCACAAACGTGAAGCTGATTGCGGCTTTGGTGGCAGATGGCTATATTCCAGTCATATCCAGTGTGGCAGCTGACGAAACAGGGCAGGCATACAACATTAATGCAGACACCGTTGCCGGGGAACTGGCGGCCGCTTTGGATGCTGAAAAGCTCATTTTAATGACGGATACCGCCGGAATTCTCAAGGACTATAAAGACTCCAGCACTCTCATCCCCAAGGTTGATATTCAGGAAGCTCGCAACCTGATTGAGCAAGGCATTGTTTCAGGCGGCATGATTCCCAAAGTCACTTGCTGCGTTCGATCGCTGGCCCAAGGGGTGAAAGCAGCCCACATTATTGATGGCCGGATTCCCCATTCCCTGCTGCTGGAAGTCTTCACCGATGCTGGAATTGGCTCCATGATTGTGGCTTCCGGGTATAGGATGTAGGAGAAGGGCTGAGTCCCGTAGTGCGGGCACGCTTACCAGTGAAACGATGAGGGTTAGGGGCCATCGCGACGACATGACGACAGACGATCGAGAACAGGAAAAATCTGAGCAAGAAAAATCTGAGCAGGACGCTCTAGAACTTGCCAGGGAGCTTTACCAGGCGGGACGAAGTGCCTTTGAGCGAGGGAGCTATCGCCAGTCGGTGGAGTATTTGGAAGAGGCAGTTCCCCTTGCCGGACAAAATTCTCCTTTGGGCGGAGAGGCGCAAATTTGGCTGGTCAATGCCTACAGTGCGGCGGGAAGGCTGCCAGAGGCGATCGGGTTGTGTGAACAATTGGAACGGCATCCTAACCTAAAAACGCGCAAACAAAGTCGGCGGTTGCTGTATATTCTCAAGGCTCCCCAACTGAAACGCCGCCAGGAATGGCTCACCCAAATTCCTGACCTCAGCAACCTCAGCGACTCCGACTCAGACAAAATCGTTGCGGCCCGCTACACCCCCTCCACCACCAAGCGTCCACCTCGCCCCAAAGCCGAGCCAGAACTAGAAGAAATTGACCTGAGCCAGGTGAATACCAAGGATAATTGGTTTCTTTGGGTGGCTTTAATCGGGATTGCTTTGACGATCGGTGGACTCGTGTGGTTCAGTTAGGGTGGATGATTCATCTTGGTTCATCAACTGCCCCCGTTCTCCTCACCTCACCTATGACCGACTCCATTCTTGAAACGCTCCTCGCCCTCGCCAAACAACGCGCCCAAGCGGTTGAAATTTACTATCTTTCCAGCCAAAGTACGCCGATCCAGTTTGAAAATAATCGCCTAAAGTCTTTGCAAACGAAAGCGGTGAAAGGGGTTGCGCTGCGGGTAATTTGTAATGGACGGTTGGGCTTTGCCAGTTCAACGGATTTAACGCGGCTCGAAGACATTGTGGATGCGGCCATCCAAACGGCGGAAATTGGCAGTCCGGCAGAGTTTACCTTTGCCTCAAATTTTCATAGCTGGGATGGCAACGATCGCTCTCTGTACACCCCGCCAACCACGCAGGATCTCGTTGAAGTGGGGGAAACCTTAATCCATGCAGTGCATGACTATAACTCTGAGATTTTGGTTGATGTGGGGTTTCGGGTTGGTTCAGGTACGGTCAAGCTGGTGACAAGTGACGATGTTTATGCAGAGCGATCGAACCAAACTTTGAGTGCTACTCTTTCTGGAAATTTGGTGCGGGGCGAAGATTTTTTGGAAGTGTATAGCTACGACGTGGTGCGCGATCGGGCCCCCAATTACGATCGGATTTTGACAGAAGTCCTGCAAAAATTCCGTCAGGCAGAACGGAATGCCACCATCCGCAGTGGCACTTTTCCGGTTTTGTTTATGCCCAGAGCCGCCGCCAGTACGATCGGTCGGTTGTTTGATACGGTGCTTTCCGGGCAAGCCGTTGTCCAAAATGCCTCTCCTTTAGCCGATAAACTAGGACAAACCGCCTTTGATTCTCGCCTCACCCTGTTTGAAGATCCGCACATTGGCGTGAGTGCTTGCACCTTTGATG
>PVWD01000444.1 GCA_003003615.1 filamentous cyanobacterium CCP2
CCATGCCCCCCATCCCCCAAACCCTAGAATCTTTCCTTAATGCCAGTGCCATTTGTACATGGGAGGGCATTGCATCTGACTTTCGATCGCAGATTTCCCATGCGGTTGTGCCAAATTCGCCGATCGAGTGTGTTGTGTATCCCCAAAATGCGGCAGAACTGGCAGAGGTGATTACCTGTGCCCGTGCAAACCGTTGGCGGCTGTTGGTCTGCGGTAGCGGCAGTAAGCTGCACTGGGGCGGCTTGGCTGAAGGCGTTCAGCTTGTGGTGAGTACGGCGCGGCTCGATCGCTTGATTGAACATGCGGCAGGGGACATGACGGTGACAGCAGAAGCGGGGATGAAGCTGGCTGACCTTCAGGCATTGTTGGCAAAAGCAGGGCAATTTTTAGCAGTTGATCCGGCTTATCCTGAAGCAGCCACCCTGGGCGGCATTGTGGCAACGGCAGATACAGGGGCACTGCGGCAACGGTATGGCGGCATTCGAGATCTATTAATTGGGCTGTCGATCGTCCGGACGGACGGCAAGGTGGCAAAGGCGGGAGGGCGAGTCGTGAAAAACGTGGCGGGCTATGACCTGATGAAGCTGTTTACAGGGTCTTATGGCACGTTAGGGGCAATCCAGCAGGTGACGTTTCGGGTGTATCCGATGCCGCCAGAGTCGCGATCGGTTGTTTTAACGGGCGATGCAGAAAAAATTGCTCACGTTACCGCAACCCTTTTGGCTTCTGGGCTTTCTCCCACTGCGATCGAACTTTTGGCTCCGGTAACGATTGCCGCCCTTGGGCAGGGGGAAGGGATGGGTCTGGTGGTTCGTTTCCAAAGTATTGAGGTGAGCGTCGAGAAACAGGCGGATTATGTGTTGCAGATGGGGCAGGCACTAATGTTGGAGGGGGTTGTTCTGAAGGAGCAAAATGAGGCGGCTCTATGGCAACAATTACAAGAACAGATAGAGGCTCGCCCCAAAGAAGCCGAAATAACTTGCAGAATAGGAGTATTACCGTCTCAGACGGTTGAAGTGCTGGAGCAGGTGAGTACGTTGGCTCCACTGCTGACGGCAGGAGTCATCCATGCTGCCAGCGGACTTGGTTTATTGCGGTTCCGGTCAACCTTACCGACAGATGTGCTGAATCAAATGCGCGATCGATGCCAGGTACAGGGTGGTTTTCTCACCATCCGGGAGGCTCCGGTTGCCTTCAAGCAGTCGATCGACATCTGGGGCTATCCGGGCAATGCATTGGAGTTGATGCGCGGCATTAAGCACCAGTTTGATCCAGAAAATTTATTCAGTCCGGGACGGTTTGTTGGCGGAATTTGATGGCTAGTGTGGCGGAGTGTCTCTTAAAAAAAGAATGAGAAAAGAACTGCATGAGGCAAATCGGCTGTCTTGGAATGAGGCAACCAGGGCACATAACAGCCACAAAGGCGATCAGGCAAATTTCTTTCGAGCGGGTGGCACAACGCTTTTTGCCGAAGAAAAGGAATTGTTAGGGACGATCGTCGATCTATCCCTAGTGCATCTTCAGTGCAATGCCGGACAGGATACGCTGAGTTTGGCGAGACTGGGGGCAACGGTGACAGGAGTAGATATTAGTGACGAAGCGATCGCCTTTGCTCAGCAGCTTTCAGAACAGTCGGGCATTCCAGCTACTTTTTATCGGGCAGATTTGTTTGACTGGTTTGAAGAAAGTCTTCAACAGGGCAGACAGTTTGATGTGGCGTTTTCCTCCTATGGGGCAATCTGCTGGCTCTCAAACTTAAAGCTCTGGGCAAAGGGAGTTGCCTCAGTGCTGAAGCCAAACGGTCGGCTGGTGATGGTGGACTTTCATCCCGCCGCCATGATCTTTGACGAAGACTGGAACCATGCCTTTCCCTATTTTGCCGATGGTCAACCGATGACCTGGAATGACGGCGTGGGGGACTATGTGGCAGAGTCGCGATCGGGACTTTCACCAGACTACCAAGCGGGTATCGAAAACTTCCAGAATCCCCATCCGTCCCACGAGTTTCAGTGGAGCATTGGCGATATTCTCACTGCCCTTCTGGAAGCTGACCTAACCCTCAAAGTCTTCAAAGAATATCCCTACTCCAACGGCTGGAAACCCTTTAAACACATGCAAGAAACCCCCGATCGCCGCATGTTTCCCCCTTCCGGCAAACCGAGCCTACCATTGATGTATGGGCTGGTCGCGCAAAAGTAATTCAGTTCATTGCACACCACAAACAGAGCCATGACCACCAACCTTCCCAAAATTGCCAGTATTCCCAACCCTTCAGAATTAGACAACCCTACTCTGCCACTTGCCCCCACCTTTGATACGAACCATCCTCCTGACCCAAAGCTGATTGATACCTGCGTCCACTGCGGTTTTTGTCTGTCCACCTGCCCCAGCTATCGAGTCATTGGCAAGGAAACAGATTCTCCCAGAGGACGCATTTACCTGATGGATGCCATCAACGAAGGAGAAGTGCCCCTCACTCCGGCAGCCGTCGAACATTTTGATACTTGTTTAGGCTGTCTTGCCTGCGTCACCACCTGCCCCTCTGGGGTGCAGTACGACAAGCTGATCGCCGATACCCGTCCTCAAATTGAGCGCAACCATTCCAGAGGGCTGGGCGATCGGCTGTTCCGGCAATTATTATTCTCCGTTTTTCCCTACCCCGATCGGCTGCGAATGTTGCTCTATCCGCTGGCTGTTTACCAAAAGCTGGGAATGCCGAAATTAGTAGAGTCTACGGGGTTACTAAAGAAATTTGCTCCCCGATTGGCGGCAATGGAATCGCTGTTGCCACCTGTGACTGCCAAAGCATTTCAAGATACATTGCCAACGGTCGTTTCGGCTCAGGGAGAAAAACGGTATCGAGTCGGCATGATTTTGGGCTGCGTCCAGCGATTGTTTTTTAGTGAGGTGAATGAAGCCACTGCCAGAGTCCTCAGTGCCAACGGTTGTGAAGTCGTGATTCCCAAAAGTCAGGGTTGCTGTGCGGCATTGCCCTACCACCAGGGGCAAGAGGAGCAGGGACAGGCACTCGCCCGCCAAATGATTGATGCCTTTGAAGGGGAAGATTTAGATGCCATTATCATCAATGCTGCGGGCTGTGGGCACACCTTAAAGGAATACGATCGCATCTTGCAAGACGATCCAGATTACCGGGACAAGGCAAAAGAATTTGTCCATAAAGTGAAGGACGTGCAGGAATTTCTCAGTGCAGTTGGAATGACCGCAACACTGCATCCCCTCCAGGATGAGCCACTGGCGATCGTCTATCAGGATGCCTGCCACCTATTGCACGGACAAAAAATCAGCCTGCAACCCCGCCAACTGCTGCGCCAAATTCCAGGGGTCACTTTACGAGAGCCGATCGACGCAGCCCTCTGCTGTGGTAGTGCTGGAGTGTATAACATGCTGCAACCGGAAGTGGCGGAAGAGTTGGGGCAGCAAAAGGTGACAAATCTGTTGAACACAGGTGCGATGCTCATTGCATCCTCCAATCCGGGCTGTTCGATCCAAATCATGAAACACCTGGAGCGACAGGAAAAATCCATTCCGGTAATGCATCCCATCAAGCTGCTAGATGCTTCCATTCGCGGGGTAAAGCTAGAACTGACAAAAAGCTAAAAAACAGAGGATTCTGCGCCATCATTAGTACACTCGTTTATCCTAGAAGGGTTCTCCTGTGAGGGTCTACGTGAAATCTATGCAGGTTTGGCTTCTTTGTGTCCTACTGTTTTTCGGTGCAGCAGAGCTTTATCAATGGGTACAGGGC
>PVWD01000128.1 GCA_003003615.1 filamentous cyanobacterium CCP2
GGCTATAAGGTGGAAAAGGGCGAAATCGTTGGGCGGGTGAAGGATACGATGGTGGCAGGCAGCATCTTTGAAGCCTTTCAGCACTTAAAAGACCTGGGAGATACGCCAGAATGGGTTGGGGCGGGTTCCTATGTGCCGAGTCTGCTGTTTAGCCAGTTAGGGGTGGCCGCCAAAGGTTAAAAAGGGAGCATCCCGTTGTGCAAATGGATTGATTTCCGTAGCGCAGGCATCTTGGCTGCCAGTGAGAGATTTGTCATGAAATGCAAAAGTGGGATACACCCGGTTAAAAGCTTCAGGTGGCAAGAACCTTACCCATTTTGAGGGGCGATCGGCCGATTTCCGGCGGTGAATTCTGCTGTTGTACCCCCTTCCCGGACAATTTGCTGCCGAGTTCGATCGCGCAGTTGAGCATCCAAATCGCTGTAGAAAAAAGAGAGAAGGGCAAACCGGGTGCCCCGTGTCACCGGAGTCACTTCGTGCAGCAAAGAGCAGGAAAATAACACCGCACTTCCTGGTTCAGGACGGTAAAGATCGGTTCCGTATTCTGGGAAGCGTAAACAGCCACCCTCATAGCCATCGTTGAGATTCAGCGTCATGGCAAACCGACGATGCGCCATCCCAATGTTTGTGTTATCTCGATGGGCCTTGAAAAACCCTTGAGACTGCTCATCGTAACAGGCGATCAAATATCGCTCAAAATAGGTCATACGAAACTGAAACGCCTTTTCCACTTCGGGCTTCACTCGCCGCCAAATGCAAGTATTAATTTCATCCAATAATTTTGCATCGGTCAGCATTAAGTCCCGTCGTCGCTTAACTTGGCGATCGATCACCACCCTTGCCCCTTCCCCTTCCTGCTTCATAAAGCCAGACTCGGTTCCCCCGTCTGTTTTGTAGAGGTGAATCAACTGCTGACAAAATTCTGGCGAAAAAACCTGGGGAATAAACAGGGCAGGAGCACCCTGACGAATTAAACGGGGCGGTTCTGGTAGGGGCAACTGCTGAATGATATTCAACACCCGATCGACGTGCTGCACATGGGTTTCTAGGGGAATCACTGCCAACACCCGCAGATTTTCATCCAAAACAAAGGTTGTTGGGTCGTAGGAAATGCCACCGTTTTTGTCCAGTTGGCAAACGCCGTAGCGAATGCTCAAGTCTCCATCCAAATCCCACAAAAACCGAAACTGCCCAAACTGCTGAATTTGAGCCTCCAAGCGACGATCGTTTGGGTCAATGGACACGCCAAAAAAGGTGATGCCTGCCTGCTGAAACTGCGCTTGCGCCTTTAGAAACCCTGCAACGATCGGCTGAATCTGTGGATTGCTGGCACTGCCAAAGAAAAACAACACCGATCGATATCCGCCTACCGTCACGTCTGGGGCAAATTTAGCGATCGATTGGGAAATAAACCAGGGAGCAGGATCACCAACGCTGAGGATGGACATCACTTCGCAATCACAAACCATTTGCCCTTTGAGTGTGGACAAAATTGGTGGGGCTGTCAATGGGGTGAGCCATTGAACGTTGCTAATTCGAGGGGGAGTGACGATCTCACCCAAGAAAGCAGTTCACTTTGTTGCCCAGTCAATTTCAGTTAAGATCAGTTCTAGATTGGCAATCTGTCGCGGGTGAATTGGAGTTGTGAGTTTCGCTGCTTCAGTTCGCCCAATTTGCGACTGACGATTTTGATATTGTCGGTACGATAGCACTGTTGGATGAATTGAACTGCACCATTACGATTGAATGCGCTTAAGGCGTTGCCAACTTCAGCAAAGATGGCTTCTGTAATCCAAACTTCGGAGGCTGCACGAATGCGGGGAAACAGTTGTTTTGCCTGGTTATGGTAGTCGTCACGAGGATTAAGCAAGGCTTGAATGAATGCGGTGTCTAGAAACAAACGCTCATTGCTCATGAATCGGCTTTCTGATGTTTGGGTGTGCCGTAGAGATAATGATCGTGTTCGGCTGACCAATCGGCAGGGGCTTCAACAGTTCCGGTGAGTGATTCCAACACATCCCAGGCATTACCAGAAGTTTGTGAGTGTTGTTGTCGAAGAGTAGTGACAAATTGCAAGACCTGTTGTTGCAGGTCATCAGGCAACTTATTCATTTCTTCAATGACTTTTGTAATGATTGGGCTACTCATTTTTAGTTTTTCTCAACAAAATACTCACTGTTACGCTGTTGCCGTTTCAAAGGAGACTTTTAGGCTGGTGGTGGATGGAATGGTGTAATTAAGCTTCTCAAACCCGATAACTTGTCCATTCTTATCTTTCATCAAGATCACTTCATCTCCAGTTTCTTCAGACGTGTATTCATCCTGGGGATTGCCAAACCAGACGGTTAAAGTATTGCCGACTTGATCGTAATAAACGTTCACTTCTGCCATATTGTCTCTCCTTCTTTGATTGCATCAGTGGGATAGGTAGTGATCAGGAATCCATCTCCGTTGAGTTGTCTGATAACGGCACAGAGCCATCGGTTTTCGCGCTGAAGTTTGTAGAACAAATAAATGTTGGGATCACTGCGGCTGCGGTGAATTTCGTCAGGTTGGGTGAGGGTCGCCTGTACTGCTGCTTCTTGCCCGTTCATGATGGGGTATTTGATCTGGGTGATGATGTTCCAGTAGGCAGTGGTGACACGAATGCTGCAATTGAGAGGGGTTTGGGCAGTGAAGAATAATTCATCGGGTTCGTTGTCAGTCATTTCTCCTTCGACCATTGATAGGTTGATTGTTTTACTGCCTCATAATTTGCGTTTAACTCAGGTTCTAGTAATAGAATGGCTGCAATACGCCGTGCCATGTTGGTAACTTCCATAACTTCTTCTGGCTTGAGCGATCGCCCCAACAATTTTTGCTCTCGATAGCTCAACCATTTTTTGATCACTTGATAACCGCCGATCGTGTAATTCCATACGCGATCGGGAATATTCTTCCAATAGGCAATGTCATTAAGATAGATATCGTAGGTCGATCTTCCTAAATTCTCTTGAACAACGGGGAGTTGTTCACTTTGCTGTTTCACCTTTTTTATCAGTAGGGATGCTTCCTTTAAAGGAGAAATACGCTTTCGTTCCTCAAGTCTCAATAGGTATGAGGCTTGTAGATTAAGAAGCTCACTAGGGCGGTCAAGGATTTTCTCTGGCAAAAAGGGTACTCTTTCCATAGAAGGATTAAATGAGAAATCCTCTGGCAAGTAATTTCTAGCAATAGCTTTTCCTTTTCCGGGCATCGTCACGCCGTTTTGCCCTGCATAACCCCAGCCTGCGGTTAGAGCAAAATCAGTATTAGGGTCAAGGTTGCCATTACCAACGCGAGTAGGTTCTGCAATAGCTTTCAATTCAGAGCGCAGTTTGCCAGTAGTGACACCGGGAACGGGAGTTTCTGGGTCAAGAAGGGCAGCAATTTGACGACCAAGGTTTGCTGAAGCGAGCAAGGTTTCGCGGCGATCGGGTAGGGGAATGCGTGCCCAGTCTTGCCGTAAGGCTCCATCGTTTTCACTTGCGTAGTTCGGTGCATGAAGAATTGCTAGAACATGATAGAAAAGATGTTCTGCATCTGCGATCGTGCCGATTGTTTTTACATACTCAACTGCTTTGTCAGAAAGATTGAGTTCCAAACCGTTTTCGAGTCTACGATCATCGTTTGAGAATAGATCGAGTTTGCCTTCATCAGGCTTGAGATATAAGGGAATACAACTTGCGCCACGATCCATCAAGTCTAAACATCCAGACCATCTAATTAACTGAGGCTTTGACCAATCTCGTCTCGGCTTTTGTTGAGACACAATCCAGAAATTGCCATTAAAAACATGAGGAAAGTATTCAGGACGGCTTCTATCCAAAAGTTTCGTCTCAAGCTCCCAATACAGCCAGCGAGTATCAAAAGGTCTATAGCTGTGCTTAACAATATTCTCTTGTGCAAAACCTCGTTTACATAACTGATCTCTAATAGCTTCTGCTTTAGCTCTAGTTTCAATCATCATTGAACTTGGAGCAATATAGCTCATCTGTTCATGACTAACCGAGGAATCAAAATATTGCTCAATGCGGTCTATTAATTCCTGCTTATCAATATCTGTGACTAAATCATCACGACTAGTTTTAACTCCTGGAAAGAACGTAGGAAGAAGCTCCGGTAAAAGTGGATAGTCAGGATAGCCAGTATCAAATTTTCTTGGTTTAAGTGGTAGACCGATCGCAATCTCAGGTTTTACAACTTCATACAAACTCTTGCCATCTTGCTCTTGAGACTCAACAAGCTGTTGCCACTTGGTTACGCCCCAAATATCGCGGTACTTGACGGAATCAGTGGGTTGATGGTTTTCTTTGCGGAGCAGGAGGGCGATCGCTGTCCCAACCTGAATCCCTTCTTTATTCCATTCCGTTGAAAAAATACTGGGATCAGGTTCTCCTGTCGGTGTTACTTTTCCAGTTGCAAACTTATCGCCGTTTAAGCAATCAATCCAGATATCATCAAAGGCTTCTAGATACCGCTCTCGCATTCCTGTAAACGATAGCCCATCCAGATACGAATAATTGGAGATAAAACAAACAACACCTTTTCCGGTTTCTTCTGCAATTTGCTTTTCTGCCATGCGAAAAAAGCGCGTATACAGATCATTCAAGCCCTGACCTTGAGGCTTGGGTGCTTTCTTAGTGGTGCGATAGGCATTGGATAGCTCTCTTTCTTCATCCACTGCCATGCCTGCAAAACTGTTATAGGGTGGATTGCCCAACACCACCAAAATCTTTTTCGACTGCTTAATTTTTTCTGCCGCATCGCGTTCTTCTTGCAATTCTGGCAACCCTGCCAATTGCAACTGCATAAACTTTTCTTTTTCAGGATCAGGCGGCTTCCATCCGGTTAGCGCATTTGTCAAATACACCCCCACCCGTTCTTGATCATCACTCAACGGCACACCCAAATTTTGCAGCAACAGCCCCAACTGCCAATGCGCCACCACAAACGGAGCCGTCAAAATCTCAAAGCCAAATACCCGATTCATTGCGGCAGCCTTCAGTTGCGAACCTACCATCGCCCCCATACCTTTATCCTGCAAATTGGCATCAATTCGCCGCAACACTTCTACCAGAAACGCGCCTGTTCCACAGCAGGGGTCAAGAATATACACATTGGGGTCAGCTAATCCATCTTCAATGTGCAACTCCTCGCGCAAAACCGTATCCACTCGCGCCACCATGTATTGCACAATCTCTGGAGGGGTATACCAAACACCCAGATCCTTGCGTAACTCTGGATCAAACGCCTCCAAAAACGGTTCATAGAAATACTGAACCGCTTGCCCCTCCTCAAACTTAGAAAAGAATGAATCCCGATCGACCCGATTTAACGCTTCTCCTGTCCAGTTCAACACCTCCTCCAGATCAAGCCTCCGAACATGGGTGGGAGTCGCAACTTTCTCAAACAACGCTTTGATCATCGGGACGTGCAGGTAATAGCCCGCTACTCGCCAGTCAAACCGTCCCCGTTCTTGCTGTTTATGCCACAACACCCAGGCTGAAAAAATTCCATAAAACAGCGTTTGAATCAATGTGGACTTGAAAAACCGTTCTCCTTTCTTGGGATCTTTCTTATCCCCTGTAAAGGTAATTCCCAAAGCCTCTTCCAACGCCTTTCGCAGGGTTTCCAAAGCAGGCACATCAGTTTTCTCCACCCTTGCCTTTGCATCCTTCGCATAAGAAGCCAGAAACCAGGCAAGATCCTTTGGCGTTGCGATACTGGCAACCTGAAGCATTACCCGCTTCAGGTATTCAGTGAACTGCTCCTCTTGCTCCTGGGCAAACTGTTTTGGATTTTTTGCCTTTTGCCAAAACTCTGTCTCATTCTTGGCTAACCGATAGGTTTCCAGCGTTACAGGTTGTCCGTTCTCATCCTGCCCAATTAACACAAAATCCCGGTAGTTTGTCACCAACACCTGGCGATACTTGTCCCAATATTTAGAAACCTGCTTGGTTTGGGCAGTCACCCAGGCATCATCCCCCGTTCCCTTAATCTCAATCACACCCCGCTCTGGGTTGGTCGGATTCGTTGGCGTATCTCCTGTCTTTCTTTGAAACTGACTAGCAGTAAACAACCCCCCATCTGGCATTCCTGTGCCGCCAATATTTTTTAGCTGCATCACACAGCGCACTTTTGGCTTCAGCGCCTTACCCAACTCATTGAATAGTTTTTCCAATGCCCCATAATAGGAAGTCTCCTTAACGGCTGCTCCTGTTGCTCGAATTTCCTGCAAATCTTGGATGTAGGTTTCAAAAGCACTCATAATCATTTTCTCGAAGACAACCGTTAAGACCAGACAAAGCAGAGGCTAGAACTCAGTATTCCCACTTAAATCTCCATCCTTCACCCCCAAATGCCGGAATGTCAGCCTCCAAACATAAAACTTTGACCTTTAAACAGAATCATTCCTGCTTTGAACGTCATCTTTCAGCTTCAGAACTCAAATCTCCGACCTCAAAACCCAAAATTTCAGCATCCGAACACGGAACTACTCTTTGAGAGAAGCCAGCTACAGCCTTTTTACTCCAAAATTAAAGCCCAGAACCCGGAATGTCGAGCAAATGACTCAAACTCCGAGCTTCTGAGCCTCAAACGTGAACCTTGCTACGCAACGCTTTGCGAACAGAAGGCAAATTGTCAAGCTTTTTGCTAGTCGTTGCCGTTTTCGCCTCCGCTTTTCCAAATTCCTGGGCTACTGCTGAGGGAGTAGAGCAAATTGAGATAGCTTGATAGTGGACTCTGCTTAAATCCTTCAGGCTTCACATGAACAACTGGCAAGAACGTATCAGCACCAATCCCAACATCTGTCATGGTAAACCCTGTATTACCGGAACCCGCATCATGGTATCGGTTATCCTTGACAATCTCGCTGATGGTTTGACCCCTGATGAAATTGTGACCGATTACCCTCCCCTTACCCTGATTGATATCCGAGCCGCGATCGCCTATGCTGCTGCACTGGCAAGGGAAGAAGAAATATTGCCTTTGCGATGAATTGCAATGCTGATCAAACTAGATGAAAACATGAGCAATGCCCATACTGAATTTCTTAGGCAGATAGGGCATGGGTGCGACAGAGTAACAGATGAAGGGCTTTCCGGTGCAACCGATGAAGTTGTTTGGCAACAAGTTTGTCTAGAACAACGTCTTTTCATCACCCTTGACCTGGATTTTTCAGATGTCCGACGTTTTCCTCCTGGAACTCATCCCGGCATCTTGCTTTTGCGTCCCCGTAGCCGTAGCAGACAGGCTATATTAGATCTGCTATCTCGTATTGTTAACGAATACTCCCTTGAATCCCTGCAAGGTTGCCTAGTTGTTGCCGATGAAATCCAAACTAGAATTCGTCGTCCTAGCTGAATGAGCGATCGCTTGAAGTAGAGAATGTAGCGATTCCTTTTCTAACTTCGCCTTCCAACTCTTGAACACAGAACTTCGGCCTTTTCGCTCAAAACTCCGCCCTCTGAACCTGAAGCTTTGACATCCGAACACGGAGCTACAGCCTTTTTACTCCAAAATTAAAGCTCAGAACCCGGAATGTCGAGCAAATGACTCAAACTCCGAGCTTCTGAACCTCAAACGTGAACTCCAGAAGTCAAACAGTCAAGCTTTCTGCTAAACCGTTGCTTCTCCACTCTTCACCGTTGCCTCCTGGCTCTTAGCCTTCCGGGGTTTCCGGGCAAACCGTTGCCCCATCTCACCCACCACCGCATCCATCCCACCCACATTTCCACTCGCCTTCGCGTAGGTATACACCTGCAACGCCGCCGCATACGCCTCACTGCCCACTGCAAGGCAAGTATCATCCAACAATTCCTGTAACTGCGTCATCGACAGCAACAACGGATACAACGCCTCAAAAAGTTGCACATCCTTCCGCAACTCCTCCAGGTCAAACGATCGCGGTAAAAAGTCTGGGTTCTGTGTTGCCACCTCCAACGCCTTGCTGACAAACGCCCGACTCTTATCCCCCATCTTGGGTAGAGCCTTTCGTTCCTCTGCTTTCAAATCCACTAAAAACGGTAGCTTTGCCTTAATCATTGCCACCGCATCCATCACCGCATCCCGGTCTGTTTGAGTTAATGTTGCACTGATCTGGTTTACAGGCATCGTAGAATTTTCCCTGATGGAAGTACACCCTTAAAGTACCCAGCCAATTTACCGTCGCAACGCTGCCTGTAATCCGGCAAAATGATTGGGACTGTAGTGGTTTTCATAGCGTGATGTACATGTTCACGAAAAATGGCGCGGCTTTCAAATTCGTGGCGCGGCATTATGAAGCGCGAAATCCCTTTAGAATAAGGGTTTTACTATTTTTAGTATCTCAAAACCCGTCAGAGTTTACTAGATCTCATTATCAAATTCGTGGCGCGAATATTTTATTTCATAGCGATAAATTGTTTGGTTACTGCAACTTAAGCCTCTAAATACTTTCAAATTCGTGGCGCGGATTTTCGATCGCTCAAACCCTTGCTACATGAACTTTTTAGCCTTAACAAGACAGTGATTTTTAGCTAAAAACTGTAAGCCAATTTTAGGTTGAAATTTATGCTCTCAAGTGTTTTCAAATTGATGGCGCGAAATCTTTTACACTGGTAGAGTATTGATATCTTTTCAAGGAACTCTATTGAACTGAACCGTGTCTTGGAGCTATGAGCGATACTTCCTTGGCTGAACTCCCTGAGTGCCCCGATGATGCTGTGCTGCTCGATGAAAGTAGCTTCAGCACGGATATTGATGAGTTTGTGAGGCATCTCATAGTTCAGGGTATTAGTGGAACTAGTAAGGATGATTTGAAACCTTGGATTATCCAATGGGTTGCTGATTCGCCTGATCGCTCTACTTATAAAGACAGGAAATGGGAAGCAATCCGTTACTTAGGAACTCCTGAACGAACCTTTCAACGGTGGGTAGAGAATTTCTGTAAAAGGAAAGAATTTCCAAAGAAACATTCCAAGGGTCAGCACCAACTGACTAAGTACTGGGAGCCAGAGATTATTAGGATTTGGACTGAAGGAAATAAGAACGGTCAGATCAAAACTATTCAGTCTGTGTTGGATGACCTGAATGGCGAAGCATTTCACAACCAAGAAGGGAAGGAAGTTGTTTCGTATTCAACTGCATACCGCATCTTGAAACCCTTAATTGAGCAAAAACAACTTGCTGAAGGAGCACGCAGTTCAGGTCAGGGGGATCGCTGTATCGTCAACACACGTGATGGCAAGGCACTTCAGGCAAAGTGGAGCAACGAGATTATTCAGATTGACTCCACACTAATTGATTTGTTCACCGAATATGAAGACGGCAAGGAGGTTTTAGGCTATCGAATAGTTAAGGGAAAAGAGCAGGAAATACCACCTCTGCCAGGGGTTCTTCGCCTTTGGTTAACCCTTGCAAAAGACGTAAAGTCTACTTGTGTGCTTGGCTTTCTGTTAAATGCAAAGCATCCAACCTCGGATGATATCGCCTTGCTGATTCTTCGCGTTATTCGCCCTAAGAACTACCCACCCGACTATGAATTGCAGAATGTAGCGATTCCTTACGGGCGATTCAAGCATCTGCATACCGATGGTGGAAAGTACCTTAACTGCGATTACCTGCATCAAATTGGGAAGGAAGTAGGTTTTACCTGCCATCTCAGGATGAGAACTGAGGATGGAGGAGATGTTGAGGCTATGTTTAACATCCTCAGGTATTTACTCTGTGAATGCCCTGGATATACAGGCTCAAATACACAGAAGAGACCCAAAGGCGCAGAAGAAAGGGCACGTTTAAAGCCAAAAGATGTCGATAAAATTCTAGCCTGGTTTTTCTACGGAATTCATAATTATAGAGTTTGTCGCAAGCATAGAACGATGAAACGATATGAGAGATGGATCGATAAGTTGCCTAATAAACAGCTTCCCATCGAAGTTCCTAAAGAGAAGCTAACTAGCTGCATGACAAGAGCAGTCCGTCGTAAGGTTCAGAAGCAAGGTATTGTCTCATTTGAAAACCGCTTGTATCAAGGAGAATCTTTAAAGGAGTATGTAGGACAAGATGTTCTGCTAAGGCTTGATCCCGACCACATTCTACACATGACTGCTTTCAGTTTGGAGAATGATAAGCAAGGCAAGTGTTTAGACAAAATAGAAATGTTGAATATAGATGAATTAAACGAGTACATTGAAGAGCTAAACTTGGAAATTCCTGAGGTTAGCCTGGAAAGGAATAATCTTTCTCTGGATGAGCTGCTTGAAATCAATGATGCAATTAAGGTGAAGTCTAACCAAGCTGAAGCATCAGGTAAGCCTATCAGACTTGGAAGTAGAAGAAAAATTAAAAAGCTTGTACAGACAAGAACTGAACAGAAAAATGACGAACGTCGTAGACGTAGGCGCAATCAAAATAACGCACTACGCAATGATGCTAAGCAGTCAACGAAATCTGTTGATGAGTCAACCCAACCCAACGATAATTCCCAAGATACGAACAAGCCCAACCCAGATAAAGTAGTAGATTTGCAGCAACAAAGGCGCAAGCGGAGCATTGAGGCTTTTGATGAGCTATTGAAGTCCGATAGCTCTGAACAGCAACTAAGAGTAACAATACCTAGATGGAAGGATCGATCCCACTGACTTGTAACTATGAAAAGAGTATGATGCTACAGACTGCCGCTATTAAACCCTCAATACAGCCTTCTTCAAGCTCACAAGGTTTTGAGGATGTTATTCGAGACCTAATCGATCGCCGTTTCTTTGTTGAAACGGAACAATATGCAGATCTTAGCAATTGGTTGGATAAGCGGCGCAAGTATAAATCCTGTGGGATAATTTCCGGTTCAAGAGGAGCGGGAAAGAGTAGAGCTTCAAAAGAATACGATGCGTTAGTGACTGGACGGCGAGGTTCTATGCGTCGTATCAAACCCCTCCATAGTCTTTATATTAAAGCTTTTAGCTCTTGGGGCACCATAGATCTCTGCCGACAGTCCTTGAATTTCTTCAATCATGGGGCTAAAAAAGGAAGCCCGATGGATGTTAGGCTACGAACCTGGGAAACATTTGAAGATTTTGGCTTGGAACTGCTGCTTGTCGATAACGGTCATGTTCTGAGTGAGAAGATACTCTTTGACCTGGTTGAGTGCTACGACGAATTCAAAATTGCAACTGTTTTGATCGGTCCAGAAAAAGAATTAGAGAATCGGCTTGTGTTATTGGGGTTGCGTAAGAAGTTCAATTCCCATCACAAATTTCCGTCTCTTTCACCAAAGCAGGTTGTAGGAGTCTTGAAAGCGTTTAAGAGAGATTTTTTGAGCTTGCCAGAGGATATAGAATTCTTCGATGGTGAGATTGTCCATGCAATTTGTCAGGCATCTGGTGGTAATCCATCTAAGTTGGAGCAACCAGGCTGCGACTTCAACACTATCTCAGAAATCCTAGTTTTATCAATCGCTCAATCATCAAGCAATGGAAACTTTCACTTAGATAAGCGAGTTCTTAAAGAGGTTTTATATGATTTCGGCGTGAATGTTGAATTAACAGTTGAAGAATCAAATGATACTGAAACAGGAATTAACGGATGACCAACCTTGGTTTAAATATGTCGAGCCGAAGGATGGGGAAAGCATTGCCAGTTTCCTATATCGGTTCCGGCGAGCAAAAGGCAATCGAATTTCGTCTGCTAGACAGCTAGGAGAAATCCTTGAAGTCGGTACAGCAATTAAACGTTGGGAAGATCTTTTGTTTGGTGGAAGAAAGCCTAAGCAGAAACAGGTGGAAGCACTCAGCAACGTTACGCGGGTTGAAGTCGATAGACTCTGGCAAATGTTCCCTCCTGATGGGGAACGATCGCAACCAAACACAATTCGTATCTGCGCCGCCTGTTGCTTGGAGAGTCCTTACCATCGAATAGCATGGCAACTCTATTCAACGGCAGGGTGCGAGCGTCATCGGCTTCGACTACTACCACGATGCTGGGCTTGTGAAAAGAAATTTGTGGTCAAAGAATTGTTGAACGCAACAGGTTGTAAGCATTGTGGAATGCCTTTCAAGACAATGATGAAGAAGCAAAAGGCATACTAGTTGCTCCACCTGAAGGCGGTTCTGTTATTGTTCTCCAATTGCCCTAAAAAAAGCGTCTTCTGCCGCTGCTAATCGCTTGCCCTTGATATAGCGCTCGAATACCTTCTCCGATCTGTGCCCTGTTAGGCTACGCGCAAGCAAGCTATCAATCCCCAACTCCACTAGCTCACTGGCGTAGGTATGTCGGAAGCGATGCGGTGTCAAGTTTGGAATTCCCGTTACTGCGCCCAGTCGAACTTTCGTAAAGTAATAGATGCCCTGGTAGCCAAGCCTTTGTCCTGGAGTGCGGAAATCATAGGACAAGAACAGTGGGCTTTCGTTTGTCAGTACTTCCCGTTGCCCTTGCCGTCGCTCCAAGTAAGCTTGAATGTGTTCCCTTGCTGCCTGCCGTAGAGGAACGATCGCATCACTCTTATCCTTCTTACGGACAAACCGCAAACGGATGCCATCATAATTACCAACATTCAAAGCTGAAACATCCTCTGCTCGTAATCCATGAGTCAAGACTGCCAGTAACGCCCGATCGCGCCGATCAATATCTTCGTCGCCGGTAACTGCCTGAAAGATGACCTCCATTTGTTCAGAGCTGAGATGGCGAGGTAGAGGCTCACCTAATTTCTCAAATTGAACCGCAGCCGTTGGCAACACATCGGATAGGCTCATATACCCCGCTTGCTGGAACCATTTGTAGAAGCTTTTGAGCGCCGTGAGTGCCTGGTTGATTGCGGCAGGTGACAAGGGTTGTCCCTGCCGGGTTTGGCATTGATGCTTCAGGTAGTGCTTGAACTGGGCAAGATCGCGTGGTGTCACGTTGATCCAGGCTTTGTTACTCCAGCCAATAAAACGTTCAAGTTCAATGCGGTACGCCTTCTGGGTATTAGGAGCCAGATTGCTGGCTTGTAGAAACTCCCTCACTCGCTCCGATCGCAGATCAACACCGTTTCCACCTGTAACCGGAATTGGTTGGCTGGAGAGCAAACGAATGGGCGGAAATGGTTGCTGGTCGGCTGTCATAGAAGGCGCGTTCCAAACCTTTATGTACAGAAGTACTATATCATTGTGTAAGATACCTAGCTAATATCTTGGTCTTACTAAAGTCTGACTAAGTTGTAATGTAACCTGAATGTAACACTTTTGTAGCATGGCGCGATCGGTCAATCCTAAATGTTTATCTTGCGCTTCCCTCAGTGCCTATGAAGCACAGCAAGTTCATGGGATTGAGGGTGATGGCTGTTGGGATGCCGCACGGTGCAAAAAACGTCGATCGCATTACCGGAATCGGACTAGACGCAATGCTACTCGTCGTATTCACTATCGCTGCCAAAACCAAAAGAACAATCTACTGAGTGAACCCCTTTCGGTCGCTGTTCCGCCTCTTGCAAATATCGTGCTCGTTGTTTACTCGGAGTATCCTCATACAGCCAGTGACAATATGCCGATTCATGCCATTGGGGCTGAATTTTGGCTGGGCAAGGAACGCAAGGCAAAGTTAGACCCTATTCTTTGCTTGGGAATGCGAGGTGATAGAGTACAGGCACTTCTACCGCAAATTCTGGATGCCTTTTCAAATCAGTTTGCAGCGCAGTACAACAACGGTAAGCGCTTTTCTAAGTTCTCTGCTAAAGTACATTGCCATATCAGGGATTGCCCAGGATTCCATCCGTTTAACGTAGACAAGACCCATTAGAAATTCATGCCGTCCTCTCACTACGATTGTGACTTCTGGCACGCGCTTGAGGAAGCTACGGTTTTGCCTCAATCGGTTAACTTTGTTCGCCTTTGCCAATTGCTGGATGAATTATTTGCCCAGGTACCGGAATCGCAGCAGCTTCGGGTGGCAGGTGAAGCGATTGAAAAACTTGCCGAACTCCTTACGCTGCGTTCTTTTGGGTTCATGTCAGCCTGGGAGGAGGCATCTATCCCTGATGACGAAATACCTGTCATAGAGGCTGAAACACTGGAGGCTTGGGTTAGACAGACGATGTACGTTGACCTTGACGCATTCATTGAGCAGCCGCAATCCAAGCGTCAACGCAAGCAACAGCAGCTATCTGGTTTATCCAAATCAAATTCAGTGGTAGGAGAGGTTGATCGCACTACACTTTTGGATCTGGTAGAGAAAATTGATGCAGAACAGGCTTCTGAACAGATGTTGCGAGAACTGGCAGGTGAAGAATGCGTTTCTGAATGGCTAACGGCGATCGAGCAATGGCTACGACAGCACAAAAACGAGCAACCTGTGTCCTTGAATAAGCTGTGTCAAAGCTTGTGCATGCTGCTCGTAGAGGTTTGGCTAGGATTGTTGTTAGGCGGGTATACATTGGAGCAACATGGAGAGTTTTACCATTCCGAAATCTGGGTCATAGCAAAATAGAGTGCTTGAACCTGAGATTAGCAGCGCCATTGCTTGAACCTACAACAGCAGATAGGTAGGATTCACTGTTGCGTAGGACAGCTTGGTTGCCGATTCTGCTACAGCTTGATGCGCTTCCTCTTTCAACTCACGGTTTACCTTTCGCTTCAGCAACATACCTGGTAAAAAGCTCTGCCAAAGACAAATCCAACGCTTGCGCTAACTTTTCAATATTCTCTAACGACGGGTTCCGATCGCCACGCTCAATTCCTGAAATATAGGTTGGATGAAGTCCAGCCAATTCTCCCAACTTTTCCTGCGAAAAATCCAGCTCACGTCGCCGTCGCCGGATCGCCTTACCAAACCGATACTTGATATCTGCTTCTTCGTCTTGCCTCACGGCATCATGCTGAAGGAATGCAGAGATTTAAGCCATAGACTAAAAGTATTGTTTGATAGACTATAAGTAAAGTGACTTCTGCAACGATTAAGTCTTCTCATGTCCAAACTGCAATCCAGCAGCACAGCAATCCTTTTGCCAAGGTGCTTTCCTGGTCATATCTCTCAACCAAAACTCAGAATTGGCGATCGAGTTCTGTAATCCTTCCCGCTGTACATCCGCTGTTTATTGCGCTCAATCCAATATTTAATTCAAACGCCTATGCCTGTAGACCCTCCTGAACACGCCGATCGCCACACTTCTACCTCAGAAGCTAGCACTGACCTCCCTGCTGCCACCCCCGATGCAGCAATTCCCCTGATTCCCTGGCAAAGTCACCACTGCGGGGTCGTTCACCTGCCACCCCAGTTCCCCGCAGCAGTAACTCCGCCTAAATACCCCTTCGGCACCCACTGCCGCTGGCTGCTGCAACCGCATGCTGATGCCGGGGTCGTCATCGGTCAGGTCTATGCCCCCGATGAACGAGACGCACCCACCCGATGGTCATGGGTCTACCTGATTCTGCTCCAGCCCAGCAGCCCCTCCTGGGGATGGATCGTCGCTGATTGGGTCGATGAAGCAGACCTCGAACCGCTTGAGCCATCCGGGAGGTTGGGATGAACCCTCCTCCCCATCCCAGACCCTTGGGAGAAGCAGAGCGAGTGCTGTTTCAGCTCTATATCAACTGCCAGCTTTCCCTGGTTCATCCCAGACGGCTCTATCAGGAATACGACTTGACCTATGACCAGCTTGCCCTGATTGCTGGATGCAGCCTGCCCACGATGGAACGCTGGATGAGCCAGAACCGAGAACCCCGCTCCTACAAGGCGATCTATCTGCGACGGCTGGGCGAGTTCTACTTTTTGATTCGCTACTACCATCAGATTCCCCGTGAGGTTTTCGAGTCGATTTGTCCCCTGCCAGAGCCAGTGCGATCGATCCTCTACCCGGTCTGTGAAGAGAACGCTCAAGTGGAGGAATGATCCGATTCCCATCATTTGATGGGAGTCCTGCTCAAAGGCTTGCTCTGCTGGTCAAGGGGGATCTATGGTGGGCAGCACTGTCTTTTGCTGCGGCACCCCCAAGCACTCCTGATGATCGATATCAAAGTAGAGCGTCGCTGTATCCACCTCTCGCCCGTAGAGCAAGCCCTCGCCAAAGCTGCTGCCACTCGTCAGGCAATGGCAATCCAACTGGAGGCACAACTGGCAGGACGTTTGCATTCCTATACCCCTGTCACCTCATTCAGCGTCCCTGAAGAGGTACTCAAGCACATGGTCTGGAAGTACTCCGAGCAACTGGTGCATCGTGCCCTCGATGAGGTGCGCTTCTGGTTCACCTACTCCAGCGGCATCTGCCTGCAACCGGGCTATCCTCCTTTGTTCTACGGCTGCCGGGGACGACGAGGTGTCTCACCCAACAAAAGTGCGGTTGCGGCAATCGGAGAAGCAGTGGCAGGACTGTTAGCGCAGTGGCTATACCAGTGCCATCTGCTGGCACGTCCTTACGGGGACTATCCCGATTTGGTGCTTAACGAAGGAACCCAGACCTTTTTGGTGGAAGCCAAGGGCACGCTGTCTCTTATACACATCT
>PVWD01000445.1 GCA_003003615.1 filamentous cyanobacterium CCP2
TCCACTTTCGCTTCGCTTTCGTTTCCCTCTCGCGCTTTACTAATGTAGCGACTCCCTCACCCTCTTGTCAACAACTTCTAGGAAAAAATTTCTGGAATCTATCAAGTCGCCCCTGTACAAGACTTTCAGTCGCTTCAGAAAGTTAATCCAGCTCTCGTTGTGCTGCCCTCCACACCTAAGCCTTTTTGTCAATCTGGTTTCTACTCCTTCAACCCTATCTACCTCTTCTGGTTGAACCTCCCCAACTTCGCTTCTTCTACCTGCTGAAATTTGAGCGATAATCTATTCCGCTGCTCGTAGGCTCTGGATTATGAGAATCGTTAGGATGCGTGACTAGAGAGCAGCTTGATGATGTCCGATCGCTCAACTTTGAAAAAGCCGAACGCGGAGGAATATAGAGACGAACAGCTTTCCTTGAGATCTGTAAGATGGGTTCCATACAAGCTTGGTTGCTTAGGAACTAAACTGAGTTACAGAGCGTTGGAGGCGATGCAACCGTGAACTCCTATGATTCTTCAAATACGGAAGTAGCAGTCGGTAAGGTGTTGCTGATCGGTGTGACGGGAGGAACAGGCAGCAATGCTGTTAGAGGATTGCTTGAACAAAATGTGACAGATCTCCGTGCGATTACCCGCAAGATTGACCTTGAGCGGACTTCTTTATCCAGATTAAACAGTAGCGGTGTTGAACTAGTTGAAGCGGATCTTGATGATGAGCATTCATTGAAAGCAGCCTTTGCAGGTGTTTCAGCCGTTTACTGCCATGCCACTGCTCCCGATTCTGCCCTGCCTAACCCCCAGGAAATTGCTAGGGCCAAGCGTGTTGCCATAGCAGCGAAACGAGCCAAGGTTAGCCACTTTGTCTATAACTCGGCAGGAGGAGCCGATCGCAATTCTGGTATTCCCCATATTGAGCAAAAGTTTCAAGTAGAGCAGCTTTTAAAGCAAGCAAGTTTGCCTACGACAATGCTGCGAGCTTGCCTATTCATGGAGGAGTTTTGGAAGCAGTACACCCGACCATCTGTCCTCAAAGGGGCTTTTCGCTTTGCCGTTCAACCAGACAGACCGTTGCATCTGATTACGACAAAAGATATGGGACGAGTGGCTGCACACATTATGAAGCATCGTTCTCAGTATGTGGGGCAAGAAATTGAGCTGGCTGGAGACGTATTAACCCCTCAACAAATGGCAGAGGCATTTTCTAGAGTACAGGGAAGCCCCGTCGCTTATAAATCTATTCCACCCTGGATTTTCTTGCTTTTATTTCGCAAATCACTGTTTGATTTAATCCAGTGGTATCGCACGCAAGGCTATCAAGCTGATGTTCCTGCCTTACGCAAGGAATTTCCTGGACTTCTGACTACCTTTGCCGAATTTCTAGAAGAAACCCATTGGGCAAATGCAGAATTGATGTACCAAGATTTGTAGAGAGCTAAACCCCAAAATGAGCGATCGGTACTTCGCTGCACATATTTCTTATCTGCGAGAGAACCTGCCCTTCAATGGGAGATTGATCCAAACTCAGCTACTTATCATTAGGTAATCACTCGGAAGGTCAGGTTGATTCGAGGCAGCACCGGACGTTTGGTTTTGGGAACTTGATGTTGCCAGTAGTGTTGAGTTGTTCCTTGCATGAGCAAAAAGCTCCCTGAAGATAGTTCCAATTGATACTTTAAGCTTTTCTTAAATCGATGTCGGAGCATGAATTTTCGTGTTCCGCCTAAACTGATAGAGCCAATCACTGGATTCGTTCCTAATTCCGGTTCATTGTCACTGTGCCATCCCATACTGTCGTTTCCGTCACGGTATAGATTAAGCAGCACACTATTAAAGACCACCCCTGCAAGGCTATCTATCTTCTCCTTGAGTGTAAGTAGCGTCGGTGTCCAGGGAACTGCATTCATAGTGATGCCGGAGTAAGTGTAAGATTTGCCAGGATCACCGTACCAGGCGGTTAGTCGGGGTTGCGGTAGCGATCGTCCGTAGATTGTAATCCAGTCCTGCCGCCACTGAATAGTTTGAGTCAGTTCTGTAAGGAGGCGATCGCATTCTGGCTGATCAAACAGTGATGGGTAGAGAATAATGTCTGCGTCAGGTAAGGGAAGGGAAACAGTGAACATGGGACAAAACAGGGCATTAGTTTCCAGCGAAATTCCAACAGGGAACTGACAAACCCGTGCAGCGTTAAGAGAGGGGCGGCATCAGGTAAAGTCGTTGGGGATTTGGGGAGCGTCATGAACATCAGCTGTAGTGGTTGCAGTTATCCCCTGTTGGAACGGCACCCGAACAAACGAGACTGAATTTGTTTCAGAAGATCGCCTGTGGATCTCAAATCTCAGCAGCAGAGGACGGTAAAAAATCATCAAACCTTTGTCTCATGCTAACGATGTCACCATCAGGGCGATACTTATCTGATTTGTAAAGGGCAGGATGACCTGCTTGAAAATATTCAACTTAACAGAATTAGTCTTTGTTAAATGCTAATCAGAGTAAATGTTAGTAAGGTGAAGTATTATTGCTGCCGCAGCACTTCGAGGCTGTGATATCTACGCTGGGGATAGAAATGAGCGTTATACTGTTTACTTCGGCGTATGCAAAAGATTGTCGAACGGCTCCTTCCACATCCAATATTCATAAAAGTTGTGCCCTGATCATTAAATCGAATTACAAACAAAAAAGAAAATGGGTATTACGATCGCTGGCTACAACTTGATCGAAGTCATTTACGAAGGAGTGACTACCTATGTTTACCGGGCAAAGACGGTATCTAAAAGTAATCTTGAATCAACATCAGTCATCATAAAAACGCTAAAAACTGAGTCTCCCACGATCGATCAACTGTCCCGCTTCAGACACGAATATCAAATTCTTCAAGACCTCGATATTAAAGAAATTTGTCAGCCATTAGCCTTGGAAAGTTACGGTAATGGACTAGTCTTGATTCTATCTGATTTTGAGGGGGAATCGTTAGCGAAAGTGATCGCTTTACGACCGCTTAGCCTAGCCGCATTCTTGCAAATTGCAATTCAGTTAACTTTGATTCTGGCACAGCTCCATCAGCAGAATATCATTCACAAAGATATTAAACCTCATAACATTCTCGTAAACGAAAGAACGGGTGAAGTCAGGCTGATTGATTTCGGTATTGCTGCACGGCTGACACAAACAAATTCAACGGTTAACCCCAACAATAACCTCGAAGGAACGCTTCCTTACATGTCTCCAGAGCAGACCGGAAGGATGAACCGATCGATCGACTTCCGCACCGACTTTTATTCTTTAGGTGTTACGTTCTATGAGATGTTGACCGGGCGATTGCCGTTTCAAGCGACGGATGCATTAGAACTCACTCACTGCCACATTGCTAAAACCCCGGTCTTGCCTCATCGGTTTAATCCATCCATTCCAGAGATTGTGTCTGATGTTGTCATGAAATTACTTGCCAAGACGGCAGAAGACCGTTATCAGAGTGCTTCAGGATTGAAGGCTGACTTAGAACGGTGTCAAAAGATGCTGCAAACCTCCGGTGCAATTTCGCATTTTCAGATCGGAGAGCTTGATTTATTTGGTCATTTTTCGATTCCAGAAAAGTTATATGGGCGCGATCGTGAAGTTGGTTTATTACTAAATACCTTCGATCGTGTTAGGGCTGGTAAAACAGAAGCCATGCTGGTTAAGGGATACTCCGGCATTGGTAAATCATCTCTAGTTAACGAAATTCGTAGACCGATCGTTAGTGCACGAGGATACTTTATCTC
>PVWD01000446.1 GCA_003003615.1 filamentous cyanobacterium CCP2
AGATGTGTATAAGAGACAGCTGGAGGCCTATCGGCTGCTGGAAGACCAGGGATTGATTGAGGCGCGGCCGCAGTCTGGATATTTTGTCAAACGTGCTGCACTGAATCGGCTAGAAGAACCAAAGCACTCCACCCAGCCCCAACACAAATCTCCCATCAAAGTTTCCCTGGCGTTTCGGGTGAGTAACCATATGCGAGATACGGATGGAGTCAATTTGGCTGCTGCCGTTCCGGGAACTGAACTCCTGCCGATCGCCGCTCTGAATCGGTTAATGGGTCAAGTGATTCGGGCCCATGCGAATGAGGTTCATGCGTATCAAGTTTCTAAAGGCTGCGAGCCGTTGTGTCATGAGGCTGCGAAACGGCTGATGGATGCGGGTTGCTCTGTAACTCCAGGCGAAATTGTGGTGACAAACGGAACGACGGAAGCTCTTCACCTTTCTTTGCGGGCGATTACCGCTCCAGGTGACACCGTGGCGATCGAATCTCCGAGCTACTACGGTTTGTTGGAAGCCTTGGAATCGCTTCATTTGAAAGCCCTGGAAGTTCCGACCCATCCTAAAGAGGGGATTTGCCTCGAAGCTTTGGAAGTTGCTCTACAGAAACGCAAAATTTCGGCCTGTGCCCTGGTGTCTAATTTTAGTAACCCTTTGGGAAGCTGCATGAGTGATCAAAAAAAGAAGCAGCTTGTAGATCTGCTGAGCCGTTACGATGTTCCCCTAATTGAAGACGACATTTACGGCGAACTGCAATTTGAAGGAACGCGCCCCAAAGCAATTAAAGCCTTTGATACCGAAGGACGGGTACTGTACTGTACATCGGTGAGCAAGACGCTTTCACCGGGGCTGCGGGTCGGCTGGGCAGCAGCAGGACGTTATCAGGTCAAAGTGGAACAACTGAAAATGTCACTCAACTGGATGACCTCTGTTCCAGCCCAACTGACGGTTGCCGCTTTTCTCAGCAATGGTGGATACGATCGCCACCTCCGCCACCTCCGACGGGCCTACCAATCTCAGCTAAACCGCACTAGTCAGGCCATTTGTGAACACTTTCCAGCAGAGACAAAAGTTTCTCGCCCAGAGGGTGGCTATGTGCTGTGGCTAGAAATGCCCAATTCATTCAACGCGATGCAGCTTTACGAGGAAGCTCTCCAACACAATATCAACATTGCACCAGGGATCATGTTTTCTCCTTCCGGCAGCTACCAGAACTGCTTCCGGCTCAACTGCGGCCTTCCCTGGACAGAAGACATCCATCAAGCCATTCAAAAACTCGGCCATTTAGCAAAACGGCAATTGGCAATGACGATGTTGGGAATGGGGTAGAGACACGAATTTTACACCTTTAGCCTATCTGTTTTGGGTATAGCAGTACGAAGGCACGGGAGGACAGTTTCCTATTGCCAAACCTATCCGTCTGGGGGTTCCATCACCTGAGATTGCTTTAACCCATTTATCTCTTGTCAGGGGTGGGGCGATCGGTTTCAAAGGCGATCGGTTTCAAACAGGTCTAGGGGCAGATGTCCATACATTTCGTTCAGTCCAGGCTCATCCGCAGACTGGCAAGACACCAGCACACCTCGGTGATCCCCGCTATAGGAATCGGCGTAGCATAACTCTGATTTCGGGTTGAACTTGATGTAGACTGCCCCCTGGATTGGGGAAAACTGGGGGTTGGGAGTGTAGCCAAGTGCTTTTGCATAGGTTTCAAGGGCGCGTTGTCCTTGGGAGAGGGTGTCAGCACAAATGCCAAGCAGTTGGTCGTCTGACTGGTGAGCCACTTGGAGTAAGGCTTGGCGAAGTTGCTCTCGCTGAATCGGGGGATGAGTTGGGTTAAGGCAATCAAACTGCTTTAGCAGCGTATGAGCTTCTACTGGGTTCATGATTTTATACCTGAACATTCTTTCAACTCAACTTAAAGAGTTATGGCTTGTTTAAGGCAACTTAAACGGTTTATTTCGTAGTTTCATACTTTCAGTTTCAGTTGATCCCCATTTGGTTTTAGACCAAAACTGTGATTTTACCTAAAAAACCTATATTTGCTACTTACTGTTTGAAATATGACTGCAATTTAACAGGAGTATAAAGACAATCTAAATCATTATTTTGTCTTCGGGATCGCTAAAACATATATCAATTCAGCGTTTGTCACCCTCGATCGCCCCAAAATGAACAAATAATTTGCGAAGAGAATGAAGAAAATATATTTTAGGGACTCCACCCATTATGAGAGCCACAAACTGCACGATCTCATCTTGTCGTCACTGCCTATTTTATGAATCTCAAGGGCGACGAGGTGGACAGTGTCAGCAACTTGGAGTTCCTGTGCAGGGCAGTTGGAAAGCTTGTTCATTGGCAGTGCCTCCCTTTGTGTCAGCTTGGGAAAAATTTGATCCCGTCGTTCTCTTGAGCCAAAACACCGTTGAGATCCGTGCGGTTGATCCCCTTGCCCTTTATCCAACGGCCATCTCTGATCCCGACCTTCGATCGCCCCATAAAATCATCCAGTAAGTGCTTTTTTCATTGGTTAAGGTCTATCCCTATGACTAGTCGCTGATCACATCTTCTGGGTCTGCTGCACTTTCTACTGGCGTTCCATTGAAATATACTTCTAAAACCTGACGTGCCATTGGAGCCGTCACCTTGCCGCCGCCGCCACCAGAGTTTTCAGCAAAGGCAACCACCACAATTTCAGGATTATCAGCCGGGGCATAGGCTCCAAACCAGGCGTGGGAGAGGCGAGGCGGATCTTCTGCGGTTCCTGTCTTTCCGGCAACGGGAGGTAATGTTGGTACATCTAAACTTTGCCCGGTACCGCTCGTTACCACTTGCCGAAGACCCTCTCGTAGAATTTGGAGGGTGACAGGTGAAATATCCAATGATTCTCGCCAACTGCTGGCTTCTTGATTGCTCATCAGCAGGTGCGGTCGAATTAGATCGCCGCCATTCGCTGGAACGGCAAACATCACCGCCACTTGCAGCGGAGAGCTTTGTAAATAGCCCTGCCCGATCGACATATTCACCGCATCTCCGGCATACCAGGGTTCGTCAAGCTCTGCTTGCTTCCAGGCTCCATCCGGCACCAATCCTGCCGACTCTTCCCTGCCGATCTCGATTCCAGTTTTTCGACCAAAACCAAACCGCCGCGTCCATTGAATGAGGGGAGTTCCGCCCATGGTCAGAGCCGTTTGATAGAAGAAGGTATCACTACTCCACGCCATGGCCCCCCGAAAGTCTAACGGCCCAAATCCGGCGCGGTTCCAATCCCAAAACTGAATTCCGCCTACTTCAACGTAGGGATAGGTTGGTAATACAGTGCCGGGTGGATAGGCTCCCGACTCGATCGCCGCTGCCGTCGTGACAATTTTAAAGGTACTAGCAGGGGGATAGCCCTGAAGGGCGCGATTGACAAAGGGGAAATCCAGGCTCTGAAGCTGTTGCCACTGGGCATCGGTAATGTAGGTGGAAAATAAGTTGGGATCAAAGGCGGGACGGCTCACCATTGCCAAAATTTCGCCGTTGTTGGGGTTTAAGGCAACGATCGCCCCTTTCCGGTTCCCTAATACGGTTTCAGCAGCCCGTTGTAAATCCAGATCTAAAGTAAGTTGGACATCATCACCGGCCTCAGTCGGCTTTTCCTCCAAAATTCGCAGCACCCGACCGGCACCGTCTACCTCCACCTGCTGACCGCCCCACTCGCCCC
>PVWD01000447.1 GCA_003003615.1 filamentous cyanobacterium CCP2
CCGTAATACTGATTCACCCGGCCGATCGGCTGCATTCCCAACCGTTGGGTAACGCGGATCGATGCCAGGTTTTCCGGTTTGACCACTGCATAAATGATGGGCAGCTTCAACGTTTGGAAGCCATACTCTAATGCCAGCCGTCCGGCTTCAGTGGCGTAGCCTTTCCCCCAAGCAGACCTTTTGAGGTGCCAGCCCACCTCATAATCTTCAGTCAGGTTGTCGTCATTGTCGGGTAACTGCCTCAACAACACAGCCCCTACAATTTCGTTTGCGGATTTATCAACGATCGGCCAAAATCCGGTGCCATTCTTTAGCTGTTGGTATACGGTGAGCCGTTCCTCTAGTTTTTGTCGAACTGCTTCCACACTTTCAGCAGCCGGACGGATAAAATGCATTACTTCTGGATCGCCATAAATGGTAAATGCGGGCTCAGCATCTGCTGACGGATTCCATTCTCGAACCAGGATGCGATCGGTTTCAAAGATGGTTTTCATAAATTCAGCGTACATTTAACGTTCTAAGTCTTGCTCCTGTGCCCACTTATTGGTAGTAACAGGTTCAAAGTCTGATAGTAATTTCAATAGTTTTTCTGGCTCTTGGGCTTGCAACACAAGGTTTCGGTGGATGGGGCGGATAAATTGCTCTGTGGTTGCCCGATCGAACATTGTAATGAGGGGATCATAAAACCCTTCCACGTTCAGCAGTCCACACGGTTTTTGGTGAAACCCTAACTGCGTCCAAGTGACAACTTCGCAAAACTCTTCAAATGTGCCATAGCCGCCTGGCAGGGCAACAAAGCCCTCTGAGAGATCTGCCATCAGAGCTTTTCGTTCGTGCATGGAATGAACAATGTGCAGTTCCGTTAACCCCGTATGAGCAAGTTCTTTGGCTTCCAATGCTTTAGGAAGAACGCCGATCGCCCGTCCTCCAGCATTTAAAACTGCATCTGCCACAACCCCCATCAGCCCAACATTACCCCCACCATAAACCAGTTCAATGCCCTGTTGTGCAAGCGTTTGACCCATCAACTGGGCTGCCTGCCGGTATGCAGGGTTTGACCCATAATTGGAACCACAAAACACGCAAACTCGTCTCATACATCACTGTTTCGGTTAACGACTGTTTGCACTTCTCCCAACTTAGGGTGGAGGATGCTTCACGATTTTACTCCCTAAAATGAGGTAGGGAATTTGTATACAACTACATACTTAGGAGGTGCTATGCGTCTAACTAGAAAAGCCAGCCTAATTGGAGCAATCTGTGGAGGACTGGCTGTAGGAATTCCAACGGCAATGACCGCATCTACCGCATCTGCCTCGCTCCTGAACCCCTGTCCTGCAATTTATTACGAAGAGCCTTTCAATACGACTTACGCAGTTCCTCAAGGTTGCCCTCCCAACGCCGCAACCCAACGACTCCTAGAACAAGGCGGACAAGTTGCCCCACCTCGGACTCCGGCACCTGGAACGACTTTTCCTGGAACGCCTGAGGCAACTCCCCCTTTACCTGAAACCGTTCGCCCTGCCATTGCCTCTGTCACACCAACAGCCGGACGGGTTAGCCTCCAATTGGTGAACGATACAGGCACGATCGTGACCTATCAGGCGATCGGTTTTACAGAACAGCGGGTATTACGGGGTGGCGAATCTGTGACTTTAAGGGATTTGCAAACACCAATTACCCTCACAATGGTACGCAATGACGGTGGCTTCATCACAGTGGTGCCGTTGGCGGCTCAGGAGGCAGGGTTACTGTCTGTATCCTTAAACCGGGCGGCTGATCTGGGTCAAAATCAGCGAACCTTGAACATTCAACCCGATGGACAAGTTTTTGCCTACTAGGAATTGTGACTTGAATTACAAGGATTTCGTTTGTGGGGGTTTGGCAGTGCCAAACCCTTGCCGTGAGTGCCAATTGTGCCAAACCCTTGCTGTTGGTATAAAGCTCCTGTTGAAGTGATTCAGCCTTATCGCCTGCGTTCTTGTAATTTGCGATAAACCTCCCGGATATCGACCTTGTGATGGGCAAGGGCAACGAGGGTGTGATATAGCAAATCCGCCACTTCTCCGGCGATCGCTTCCTTCTCATCATCTTTGAAGGCCATCACCACTTCGGCAGACTCTTCACCAATTTTTTTCAGGATTTTATTATCGCCCCCTGCGAGGAGCTTACAGGTATAAGAGTCTGGGCTTGGGTGATCACGTCGATCGCAAATGACTTCAAATACTTGGGAAAGGGTATCGGCAGGCGGAGCTTTAACAGACCCTTCAACCTGATGAAAGCAACTCCGCTCTCCCGTGTGGCAAGCAACATCACCGATTTGCTCTACGGTAATGAGCAGGGCATCACTGTCGCAGTCATACCGCATGGATTTGATGTACTGCAAATGTCCTGATGTTTCGCCCTTATGCCACAGTTCCGATCGCGATCGGCTCCAAAACCAGGTTTCCCCAGTTTCCAGAGTTTTTTGCAGCGATTCCTGGTTCATCCACGCCATCATTAATACAGCACCGTCCAAATAGTCTTGAACGATCGCCGGAACAAGTCCCTGTTCGTTATAGCGAATTTGGTCGAGGGGAATGGCAGAGCGGAAAGGAGGGGTCACTGAAGTTGACATAATCTTGCACCAAATCTTGTGCCGACAGAATAGAACCATAAACCATTATCGGTGCTATTTTCTCTCTCCTCAATTGCCTCACTATCTGCCTAAACCCTCCTTAATATCAACCCAAAACCAAGCAAAAACCAATCCAAAACCAACCTAAAACCGATCGCCGTTATTTCTAATACATCTGCCGCAGCTTCCATTTATTAAAGCTTACTCTCAGCATTCAGGAGGGAATCTAAGGAATCATCCGATTTAGGTTGAGTGGCTCTATGATGAAGGTCGATTGTCTCCTCACTGGGCCATTCCTTACCCTCTCGCATCTCGCCCTTTTTCCTTCCCCTTTATGGAACACATCCTCACTTCCCTTTCCGATACGCCACTGGTTGGGTTTACGATTCTGCTGCTGGTGATTCTAACGGTTCCCCCTATATTTGAGCGATTGCGGCTTCCTGGACTTGTTGGCTTGCTGGTTGCTGGCGTTGCTCTTGGCTCCGATGGATTAGGCGTGCTGGATTATGACTCTGAAACAATGAAGCTCTTGTCAGACATTGGGAAAGTTTACCTAATGTTTGTAGCTGGACTAGAAATTGACTTGATTGAGTTTCATAAAACCAGAAACCGATCGCTGGGGTTTGGTCTTGCCACCTTTTTGGTTCCCCTAATATTTGGCTTCACGGTGGGGCAGATGTTTGGCATGGGGCTGAATGCATCGATTTTGATCGGCTCTTTGCTGGCTTCGCATACGCTGTTGGGATATCCGATCGTCAATCGCCTAGGGGTAACGGGGAATGAAGCGGTGACAGTAACCGTTGGGGCAACCATCTTTACGGACACTGCCGCCTTGCTCGTTTTGGCAATTTGCATTTCCATCCACGCTGGGGAATTTTCGACTGCCAGCCTCATCACCCAACTCGGAGCCTTAGCCATTTATTCCGTCATTGTTCTATATGGCTTTGCACAAGCTGGAAAAGTTTTCTTTCGCCGCACTGGAAACGATGAAGGCAATCAGTTTTTGTTTGTTCTGCTGGCAGTATTTTTGGCTTCTGTGGGGGCGCAGGTCATTAATATTGACCAAATTGTGGGGGCATTTTTGGCAGGGTTGGCGGTGAATGGGGAGGGGGGGCGTAG
>PVWD01000448.1 GCA_003003615.1 filamentous cyanobacterium CCP2
CTACCGCCGTAATGCCACCCCCCACCCCGCTTTTGGCCGGCATCCCCACCCGATAACACCACTCGCCCGAAGCATCGTACATGCCGCAGGTGAGCATCACACTGATCACATCCTGAACATAGTGTTCATCGATCGCCCGTTCTTTTGTCACCGGATTCACCCCACCATTGGCCAACGTGGCAGACAACATCGCCAAATCCCGCGCATTCACCAAAATCGAGCATTGCTGAAAATACAGATCCAGCGTTTCGTCAATCTTCTCGCCAACCATGCCAAAGTTCAGCATTAAATAGGCGATCGCCCGGTTACGATGACCCGTTGCCTTTTCCGACAAAAAGACGGGCACATTAATATCATGCTCTCGCCCGGTATAGCATTTGAACATTGCCAGGACGCGCTTCAGGCGTTCGGTGCCGGTTTGGCCTTTAATCAAGTCGGCAGTGGCGATCGCCCCCGCATTCACCATCGGGTTATAGGGACGGTTGGTAGACTCATCCAGGACAATGGAATTAAACGCTTCCCCCGTTGGCTCCACGTTCACCTTGCTGTTGACGTACTCCCGTCCGTAATCTTCCAAAGCTAGACCAAACACGAAGGCCTTAGAAATAGACTGGATCGTAAAAAGCTGGTCGCAATTGCCCACTTCAAACACTTGTCCCTCTGCCGTTACCACGCAAATGCCGAACCATTCCGGTTGCGCCAGTGCCAGTTCGGGAATATAGTTCGCAACGGCTCCGTCATTGAGCGATCGATACTTCTCGTAAAGCTCATTGAGATAATTGCGAAAGGGCGATGTGGCAGCCGTAATGGAACTGGCAAGGGATTGCAGATCTCCTAACCCTGACATAGTTCTTTTCTCTCCTTACCCTTCCATAATTTGCTGTGCAACTTTGCGGAACTCATGGCTAATGGGATGGTCGGGATAGGTGACACAAAACACTCCTTCACTGGCCAACTGAACGATATCCTCCGACAGGGGAAACATTCCCGCCACCGTCTCGCCGTAGGTTGCCTCGACTTTCTGCTTCAGGGCTTCTAGGTTGATTTTGCTATGGGCTTTGTTAATTGCCAGCAGTATCTTGCGAACCTTGAGTTGTCGTGCCACATCCATCGTGACGGCAGTTCCCTGATAGTCTTGCTTGTCAGGACGCAGAATCAAAATCAGCACATGGGAAATGGCGATCGATAAAAAGGTTTCCTTTGATAACCCCGGATGGGTATCAATAAACAAATAGTCAAGCTGTAAAGACTTCACCAAACTGCGGAAGCCATCATTCATCAGCCGGACATCATAGCCATCCTTGAGAATGCGGGCAATGTCATCTGCCTTAACGCTGGAAGGCACGAGAAACAAACGACCTTCCTCCGACAAACCCAGATTGGCACTGACATCATAGGCGGCTTCCTCGATCGGAGCTTCACCCCAGAGGTAATTATTGAGCGTTTTGCCCGTTTGTTCGGGTTCTAGACAAAACAGGTTATGAATTCCCGGAGAGGGGACATCTGTATCCACTACCCCAACCCGATTGCCCGAAGCAGCAACCGTGGCCGCCAAATTGGCAGTGAAATTAGACTTCCCCGTACCCCCCCGATAGGAGTGAATAGAGACAACCTTAGGCATTATTAGTACAAAATAATGAGTACAGAGAACAACATTAGTTCGTGATCTGGATAGCAGATTTGTTTGATTGCTTCTGTAAAAACTTTTATTTCTTTAAATATCTAAACGATCAAGAACGCCAAGAAGAGCAGTTTCTCATGCAAAAAACAGCTTTCTACGCCCTCTTTGTCAACGCACTTTTCAGTGTTTAGGTTAAGGATGCTCTGATGAAGAATACCAATTCCATTCACTTATTGCAAATCGATTTTTGTGGCCCGGAGGTCTTGCTTGCGATCGAGAAATCACCGTCTCAGCGTAACCCGCACAAACTTGCAGTGAAATTCCCGATAAAATAAACCTTGTCGTATCACCCAACCACCTATGTCTGCGCCCTTTTCGCCGGAAGAAATCGCCAGTGAAGGCTTGAAGCCTGAGGAGTATGAGGAAATTGTGCATCGTTTAGGACGGCATCCCAACCAGGCAGAACTGGGCATGTTTGGGGTGATGTGGTCGGAGCATTGCTGTTACAAAAACTCGCGCCCCTTGCTGAAACAGTTTCCCACCACGGGCGATCGGATTTTGGTGGGGCCAGGCGAAAATGCGGGCGTAGTAGATATGGGCAACGGGCTGCGGCTGGCGTTCAAAATTGAGTCCCACAATCACCCCTCGGCAGTGGAACCTTTCCAGGGGGCAGCCACCGGAGTCGGCGGCATTCTGCGGGATATTTTCACCATGGGGGCCCGGCCGATCGCCATTCTCAACTCGTTGCGGTTTGGTTCGCTGGAAGATGCCCGGACGCGGCGATTGTTTGGAGGGGTGGTGGAAGGGATCTCTCACTATGGTAATTGCGTTGGGGTGCCGACGGTTGGAGGGGAAGTGTATTTTGATCCAGCCTATGGCGGAAATCCGTTAGTCAACGCAATGGCTTTGGGGCTGATGGAAACCCCGGATATTGTGAAATCGGGGGCGGCAGGGATTGGTAATCCTGTGTTGTATGTCGGGTCTACGACGGGACGAGACGGCATGGGGGGAGCCAGCTTTGCCAGCGCCGAACTGACGGATGAATCGATGGACGATCGCCCTGCGGTGCAAGTGGGTGATCCGTTCCTGGAAAAGTCACTCATCGAAGCCTGTCTGGAAGCTTTTAAAACGGGAGCCGTTGTTGCTGCCCAGGATATGGGAGCTGCCGGAATCACCTGCTCGACTTCAGAAATGGCAGCGAAAGGGGGAGTTGGGATTGAACTGGATCTGGATAAGATCCCAGTCCGGGAAACGGGCATGATTCCCTACGAGTACTTACTGTCCGAATCTCAGGAGCGGATGCTGTTTGTTGCCCACAAAGGACGAGAGCAAGAACTGATCGACATTTTTGAGCGGTGGGGGCTTCATGCCGTTGTTGCCGGAACGGTCATCGCAGAACCGATCGTCCGTATTCTATTCCAAGGGGAAATTGCTGCTGAAATTCCGGCGACTGCCCTGGCAGACAACACGCCAATTTACCACCGAGAACTGCCCAGCGAACCGCCTGCTTACGCGCAGAAAGCATGGCAATGGACAGAAGCGGAACTACCTGCCTGCACTGAAACTGGAATTGAAATTGACGGTAAATTATTCACCTGGAACGATGTTTTACTCACGCTATTAGACACACCCACGATCGCCTCAAAACGCTGGGTTTATCGCCAGTACGATCATCAAGTGATGAACAATACCGTCCTGTTTCCCGGAGGAGCCGATGCGGCGATCGTGCGGTTACGTCCTCAAGTAGGAGAGAGAGGAGAAGTGAAGCAATTAGATTGCCGGACAGGAGTGGCGGCGACGGTAGATTGCAATGCCCGGTATGTGTATTTGCATCCCTATGAAGGGGCGAAGATGGCAGTGGCAGAGGCGGCGCGAAATTTGAGTTGTGTCGGAGCAGAACCACTCGCAGTCACAGACAACCTGAACTTTGGCAGCCCTGAAAAACCGATCGGCTATTGGCAACTGGCAGAAGCCTGCCGGGGATTAGCGGAAGCCTGCCAGGAATTTGCCACGCCAGTCACCGGGGGCAACGTGTCCCTCTATAATGAAACCCTGGATGCAGAGGGTAATCCCCAAGCGATTTATCCGACTCCGGTGGTCGGCATGGTCGGACT
>PVWD01000129.1 GCA_003003615.1 filamentous cyanobacterium CCP2
GTTTATCAAAATAATCGGGGAATTGTTTTATGGATTGGGCAGATAAGATGCCCAATCAGAGGGTGAGCATCATGACTGGATTAAATTCTTTACTTGCATGATTGGATTCAGTTCCTCTTCCGGTCTGATTGTTCAGACTTTTTCAGGTAGCTCGTGATTAATCTGCGGGGAATTGGGGCAACGAAGCCAGACACCGCTTGACACAAGAATTTTGACAAACTCAATAATTATTTATTCATCCTGATAGTCATCCCGGCTGACTTCCTCCGGCATCGGAAGCCGCTGGAGGTCAGGGAGTTCAACTTCTTCTTTGCGCCCTACTAGCTCTTTCTGAGTCTGCTTCAGGTCAATGGGTAACGCGATCGGCTGGCGTTTTTCGATCCAGCAGCTTGCGACGGGTAGCGTAGCTTCCATATCGTCGAGCGGACGGGGAATCACCATCACTGCATGGAGTTCACCAATCCGATCGGCTTCGTACATCCCCGCTTCCACCGCCACCGCCACATCCGAAACGCGCCCCCGAATAATGGCAGTACACAGCCCATCGCCAATCATTTCATAGGCAGCCAAATGCACATCTGCCGCCTTCAACATGGCATCTGAAGCTCCGACCATGGCCGGAAAGCCGCGTGTTTCCAATAGTCCCACTGCCAAATTGCTCAGCCGGCTGTAGCCCTGTTCCTCTGCAAACTGGGCCAGCCGATCACTAATCGGCAAAACCATTTCTAAGTTAGCCAGTGGACGGGAAATAATGCTTTTTGAAACGAGTTGTCCAAATTGCTCAGCCGTTTCTGCCCCTGCTTCCACTGCAATGCGAACATCCGCAATCCGCCCTCGCACGACCGCCGTACAGTATCCGCTACCAATCTTCTCATAGCCAACAAGCCGCACTGCTGCCGACTTCAACATCATGTCAGCCGTTCCTACGATCGCCGGAAAACTTTGAGTAGAGACTAATCCCAATGCACTTTCGCTAGGAATGGGGAGACGTTGTTGTGAATTCATAGAAGATTTGACAAGTGCAGACTCCTATTTTCCGCCTGCGGGGTTGCTTCCAGTATACGCATTTGGGGAGGAATCAGGAGGCAAGAATTACCCTTCATCCTGCTTCCGGTGGGGAAACATCGTGATCATCATACGTTCCAAATAGGTTCGTCCATAAACTACTTTAACTCCCGTTTCCGAGGTAGAAGCTTGCTGGACATTAGGTTCGGCCGCTGCGCCGTTTTGAGATGCCTGATTTGCAGAAGTCTGGCGGGTTGAACCAGCAGGAGGTTGTTCAAAGGAAGCCGATCGTGCCTGTGTAGTGGGCGGTGCAGCCTCGGATGGGGCAGAAGCTTCAACACCAACAGGATTTCGGCTCCAATCGCCGATCAGGGAACCGGGTGGAAGGATTTCACCTGCCAAAACCGAGCTATCAATAATGGTTGTCATTGCCCCAATGCAGGCATTTGCCCCGATCTTGCCTTGTCCCACAATCAAAACACCACTGCCTAGGGTTGCTCCAGCCCCAACTTCCAACGTTCCTTGATGGGCATGGAGAATGCAGCCAACCCCAATGCAAACCCCTTCTCCAATAACCAACTGGCTACCCGGATCAGCTTGCAGCATGACACTGGGGGCGATCGCCGCACTGGGATGAATCACCACATGTCCACTGACAAAAATGTGATTGTCGTGGATCAATGCAGGCAGTGACGATCGGGAAAGGCTAGACATTGGTTGCAGGAAGGGTTTAGCTTGGATTTTAAATTTTGGATTTTGAACGAAGACTGGAGAATCTTGCTCTATGGGGCAAACTACGCTAATTCCCCTCTAGGCTAGCAACACTCCAAAACCTAAATTCAAAATCCAAAACGCTCCTACGGTCGTTGGATAATCGTCTCTGCAACGCGACGCTTCGTTTTAGAGTCAATGCCAATCAGCCGGACATACTCACCACTATTTTCAGACAAACAGCTCTCCAGAGCAGACAAAACGCCTGCCTCGTTTTTTGCCTGAATTGGAGCACAGCTCTTCCAGGAGCTAGTCTGGAAGCGACGCGCGTCTGCATGTTCAGCAGCAATCCGGTAGCCCTGGGACAGCAGTTGGCGGACTTGGTTCACGGTGTCTGCTTGGAGCGTCCCTGCACCGTTGGAATGGGATGCGGCAGGCCTGCTTGATGCCTGATATCCGTTCGTTTTGGGTGGTGTGTAGGGGCTAGAGGGAGCAGCATGAGAAGCACCGTTCTTATCCCCTGGACGTTGAATAATCATCTCTGAGATGCGCCGCTTCGCCTTAGGGTCGATGCCAAACAGCCGCACATACTCGCCCGTATGCTCAGACAAACAGCCCTCTAAAGCGGCGATCGCATCTGACTCGCGCGTACTCTGTATGGGGGTGCAAGGCTGCCAGGAACTGGTCTGAAAGCGGCGTACATCTGCATGTTCTGTCCCAATTTTGTAACCCTGGGAAACAAACTGGCGCACTCTTTCAACCGCTTCAGGGTGCAGTCGTCCACCACCACTATAATTGCTGGATGGATAATTGCTGGAGGGGTAACTGCTGGATGCATAGTTGCCCTTAGGAGCAGTAGGAGAACTGCTGCTACTGTAGCTCGTTGCGGTCACTGAGGTTGAACGATCTAATGCCGACTGCCCCGGTCGTTGAATGATCATTTCTGAGACACGACGCTTGGAGTGCGTATCAATGCCAAAAATACGAACGTATTCGTTCGGATGTTCATTCACGCATCGTTCTAAGGCGGTCAGCACCTCTGCGTCACGGTTTGACTGAATCGGAGCGCAGCTATGCCAAGAACTGGTCTGGAAGCGACGTTTGTCGGCATGTTCCATACCAATTTGCAGACCTTGAGCGAGGAGTTGGCGTGCTCGCTCAACAACTTCTGGACTTAAACGAGTATTGACCATCTGACCTATATTTTGACCTTGACTAGAGGGACTGGAATCACCGGACGGACTGAACGTATCATCGTTTTGATAGGTTTGCTCCAACTGTTCACGAATCGGCGTAATCCGAGCAACCGTTTCAGCCGTGTGATAGCCAGAGCGCAATGCCTGATTAGCACCCACAATGTGAGCGACAAATACCTGATCAGCCTCTTTAACATTGGGGAGGCGATCGGCTTGCTGCTGAGAGGTAATGATGGAGCCAGAGGGGACAAACTTACCCGGCGGGATGGCCACATCTTGAATGAGAGTATGCATCATGACAATGCATCCATCTCCAATCCGAGCGTTGAATACGGTGGAGCGGAAACCGATAAAGCAGTCATTCCCAATGTAGGCTGGGCCGTGAATCAGCACCATATGGGTAATGGCTGCATTTCTGCCAATCCAGACTGAGTAGGGAGCTTCATCATCTCCGACGACGCGACCCTGCACCAGCCCGTGAATGACTGCCCCGTCTTGAACATTGCTCCCCGCTCCGATGTGAAAAGAACCCCCTTCGTCAGCCCGAATGGAAGTTCCTGGAGAAATTAGCGCATTGGCACCAATGACAACATCTCCACTGATTTCGGAGAAGGAGTGAACATGGGCAGTCTGATCAACCTTGGGTTGGGTAAAGCCCTTTGACCCAGGTTTTGGGGAAGTGGCAGATCCGTGGACTACCATAAAACGATTTCTCCTTTCTTAAACTGCAACATAGCTAGCCCATGTCGAAACTAGCCTGTCGTACAAGGAGTATTGAAAGTGAGAGCTAGACCAGAATCAGGAGTTGTGGGATTTCAGATTTTGGATTTTAGATGGGTTGACTAAGCCTGACTTGACCCAACGTTTAGGTCTTTGCCCGACTCTGAAAGCTCTGCTTCCACCGAACCGACTCACTCACAACGAAGCTCTAAAATCCAAAATCCAAAACTCTACCGATCTTGATCCCGCTTACTGTAAAGGCGATGACTATCCACGCTGACAGTGTCAATGATTCCAATGACCAACGCATCAAGCGGACGAGACTCGCCACCAGGAGTCTGACGGGCAGCACTGCCATGACTGACAAGCACCCATTCATCCACTCCCGCTCCAACGCTGTCAGCTGCTACCTCGTACCCCGGCAAAGGATTTCCGTCTTCGTCCATCAGTTGAACGACCAAAAACTTAACTCCTGTGAGGCTTGATTCTTTTTGAGTGCTGACAACGGTACCGCAGACTCTAGCAATTTGCATCAGGCTTTAACGGTAACGACTAGGAGCGGCTGATTGGGCGGATTCCACTAACGCTCTCCCGGAACGCTTCGACTGCCTCAGTGTAACGAATCGGCAGAACGTATTCCAGGTTTTCGTGGGGACGAGCGATGATGTGTGTGGACAAGACCTGCCCACCATTCACCCGCTTAACGTTTTCGATTCCGGCAGAGACAGATGCTTGCACTTCAGAGACATCACCCCGAACGATGACAGTGACTCGACCACTACCAATTTTCTCGTAGCCTACCAAGGTGACACGGGCTGCTTTCACCATTGCGTCTGCTGCTTCTACAACAGCCGGGAAGCCCAGGGTTTCTACCATTCCAACTGCGATCGCCATTTTAAAAAATCTCCCTTCCAGTTAATATGAATTCAATCAACCAGCCGAATCAGTAATTTCGGACTGTGCAACAAACCAGCTAATTCTATTTAAGAATTAACTAAGAGCGAAACTGCTCTACGGCTTCGGTATACCGAATCGGTAGAACATATTCCAGGTTCTCATGAGGACGGGCAATAATGTGAGTGGATACCACTTCGCCGCCATTTACCCGCTTTGCAGACTCAATACCAGCCGCCACAGAGGCTTGCACCTCAGAGACATCACCCCGAACGATCACAGTGACTCGACCGCTACCAATTTTCTCATAGCCCACCAGGGTAACGCGGGCTGCTTTCACCATTGCGTCTGCTGCTTCCACAACAGCCGGAAAGCCTCTAGTCTCTATCATTCCTACAGCAATCGGCATTACCTAATCTCCCACAAGAGAAGAAAACGTTTGGACAACCTGGAAATCATTGACAAAGCTGTCAACTCTTCTCAAAACTCTCAAAATCACGGAGAATTCCCAAGCTTAAGAATACAAGGGTTGCATTTCCCTTGGCAATATAAATCAGGATGATTATTTTTATACGATGTATAATTTGCAGTTATAAATCCTCCCTGGTATGTAATCGCCCTTCTACCCAATCCACCGTCTCAGTGAGTTTTGGTGATTTTGCGGAACGTAATTCCTTTTGAGTCGCCCGATGAGCATTTGTCGTTCACTTTGTCATCGAAAGGTACGCCCACGATAAAAACAATCGCTTTTGCAAAGCACCATTTCAGCGATGAGCCAAAATAGGTTAGGTGGCAGACTTGCAGTTGGCTAAATCTGATTTCTAAATGCCCAAATTCTCTTTGGAAGGTACTTCCAGGCGATCGTTTTTGACAGATTTAACCAGACTATTATCACTCCGAATTATATCATTCATAAGCAAGATTTTATAATCTCAAGTTGCCCTAAACATTTAAACTGAAAAACTTAAAAAGAAGTTACCAAAAAATTATTAAATTGAAATACTGTGAAGCGTCAGTATCAGATGCTAATATTTTCTTAATAAAATCACGCTCATACTTAAATTTCATTTTCCCAAAATTCGAGTCTGTGCTGCTCCTGCTTAAAGGGTTTGGTGCTTTAAATGCACCAGTTTTTGCGCTCCACAGGTTTAAATACAGATCGAGGAGTTTGTTGTGCTTTGTGTTCCGATTAACACAGCATATCAGCGATTGTTAGGGGCTATCTCTGCCTAGACTATTTCTTCAACTGAAGGAAAACGATACTGTCATGCTTCAGCTTCTTTCCCAAACAAGCTGGTGGGTTCCAGCCTATGGTTTGGCAGGTGCTATCCTCACCTTGCCTTGGTCGATTGGGTTGATTCGGCGAACGGGGCCCCGACCGGCTGCCTATTTCAACATTTTGATGACGTTTGCAGCCCTGATCCACAGTGCATTGCTGCTTTGGGCAGTGTGGGATCAAGAGCCGCATCGTTGGCTGATTCCTTGGCTTAGCGTTCCTGGTTTGGATGTTTGGCTGACGCTCGTTACCTCCAGGGTCAGTGTCGGAGCAGTCTTGCTGATTACTGCTCTCAGCCTGCTTGCCCAAATTTACTCCCTTGGCTATTTAGAAAAGGATTGGTCGCTGGCGCGGTTTTATTCCCTGATGGGCTTTTTTGAAGCAGCAATGAGTGGCATTGTTTTGAGCGATTCGCTGTTTTTCAGCTATGCCCTTTTAGAAATGCTAACCCTGTCTACTTATCTGCTGGTGGGGTTTTGGTATGCTCAGCCTCTGGTGGTCACGGCTGCACGAGATGCATTTTTAACGAAGCGCGTTGGAGACTTGCTGCTGCTGATGGGGGTTGTCACCCTATCGACGATCGCAGGTAGTTTAGACTTTACCCATTTAGAAATTTGGGCCAACACGGCAAACCTGTCGCCTTTAGTTGCCAATTTGTTGGGAATTGCGCTGCTAGCGGGGCCTGTTGGCAAATGTGCCCAGTTTCCGCTCAACCTCTGGTTGGATGAGGCAATGGAGGGGCCAAATCCCGCTTCCATCCTGCGAAATTCGGTGGTGGTTGCCTGTGGTGCTTATGTGCTGATTCGGCTTCAGCCTGTGTTAGCCCTTTCACCCCTTGCGCTAGATACGTTGATGGTGCTGGGTGGAATGACGGCGATCGGGGCTTCTTTGGTGGCGATCGCTCAAATTGATATTAAGCGGGCCATCGCTCACACCACGAGTGCTTACCTGGGGTTAGTTTTCTTAGCCGTTGGTCTACAGCAAGATGAATTAGCTCTGCTGTTCCTGTTTGTACATGGTGTTGCTAAGGCTCTTCAGTTCATGAGCATTGGCTCGGTTATTCTGACTACTAGCACCCAAAAATTAACTGAGATGGGCGGTTTGGCTGCCCGAATGCCTGCGACAGCAATGGCTTTTATTGTGGGTGGAATCGCCTTAGTGGGGGTCTTGCCCTTGGGCGGCTTCTGGGCAATGGTCGATTGGGCAGAGTCAATTTGGGTGACTTCTCCTTGGTTGGTGGGCATCTTGGCGGTAGTGAATGGATTGACGGCCTTTAATTTTGTCCGGGTATATGGGCTGGTGTTTGGGGGAGAGCCTCAGCCTAAAACTCGTCGTGCCCCAGAGGTGAACTGGCTCATGGCGGTGCCAATGGTGTCTTTAAGCATTTTTAACTTGCTGGTTCCTTCCCTGCTGTGGGAATGGGGCTTTTTGCCTGAATGGAGCCAGCTTGACCTGGGTGCCGTGGCACTTTTACTTAGCTCTGGTGTGTTTGGGGCGGGTTTAAGCGGATGGCTTTATTTGGGTAAACGATCGCGCCAGCCTGCGAATCTCGTATGGAAGTCATTACGGGATTTATTTGCCTATGATTTTTTCATCGATCGCCTTTACAAAGTCAGCGTAGTGCTGGGTGTAGTGCAAGGGTCGCGGTTTACAGCATGGTTCGATCGTTACATTGTCGATGGACTAGTCAACTTTGTCGGTGTTGCCTCTCTGTTTAGTGGCGAGAGCTTGAAGTACACCATTTCAGGACAGTCTCGTACTTACCTCCTCAGCCTGTTTATTGGGCTGTTTGTGGTTCTAACTTCTGTGGCGTGGGCCTTTTGGAATTGGTCGCTGCAATAAGCCAATGTCCAAATTTTGTGGCGGTTGTTGTTTCTGTACCATGTGTTTTTTTCCTGTGATGCGTAAGGAGTAATCATCCACAATGCTAAGTGCTTTGATCTGGGTTCCGGTGTTAGGAGCCGTTTTCATCGCTCTATTGCCGGAATCGCTGGTAGCCCGTACCCGCCAAATTGCCCTGGCGATCGCAAGTGCAGTCGGCATTTGGACGATCATCCTTGCTAGCCAGTTTGATGTCGGCATCCCAGGGCTGCAATTTCAAGAGTCGCTTCCCTGGATTGAAAGTTTGGGTTTAACCTACCAACTGGGCATTGATGGCTTATCCATGCCGCTGATCTTGATCAATAGCTTGCTGGTTTGGATTGCCATTTACGCTAGCGACCCCAATATTAACCGCCCTCGGCTGTACTACGTTTTGATGTTAGTTCTGGGTGGGGCAGTGGCAGGAGCTTTTGTTGCTCAGAACCTCCTGCTATTTTTCCTGTTCTATGAGGTTGAACTGATTCCGCTTTATCTAGTCATTGCAATTTGGGGCGGAGCGCGGCGGGGCTATGCTGCAACCAAGTTTTTAATTTATACGGCTGCTTCTGGCGTGTTAATTTTGGCAGCTTTCTTTGGGTTGGCCATCATCAGTGAAACCAACAGCTTTGATTACGATGTGGTGCAGTCTCAGGTTTTACCGCTGACCACTCAACTGTTGCTCCTGATTCCGCTTGTGGTCGGGTTTGGCATTAAAATTCCCGTTGTTCCGTTCCACACTTGGCTGCCCGATGCTCACGTTGAAGCTCCAACTCCGGCTTCAGTGCTGTTGGCAGGCGTTTTGCTAAAACTAGGAACCTATGGGTTGCTGCGGTTTGGTTTAGGGCTGTTTCCAGAAGCATGGACTGAAATTGCCCCGTGGTTGGCCTGGATTGCAGTGCTGAGCGTGCTGTATGGCTCCTTTGCAGCGATCGCCCAAACTGACATGAAGAAGATTGTGGCGTATAGTTCCGTGGGTCATATGGGTTACATCATTCTGGCAAGTGCGGTTGCTACTCCTCTGAGCTTGACTGGAACCGTTGCCCAAATGATTAGTCATGGACTGATTTCCGCACTGCTGTTTCTGCTGGTCGGCGTGGTTTACTCCAAAACGGGAACTCGTGATATCAACGTTTTAAGAGGATTGCTCAACCCAGAACGCGGTTTGCCGCTGATTGGTAGCCTCATGGTGGTTGGGGCAATGGCAAGTGCTGGAATCCCTGGCATGGTAGGATTTGTAGCAGAGTTTATCGTCTATCGGGGCAGCTTACCTGCCTTCCCCCTACAGACGCTTTTGTGCATGGTAGGGACTGGGTTAACGGCAGTTTATTTCTTGATTTTGATTAATCGTGTCTTTTTTGGTCGCCTGCCTGAGAGCCTGGCCAATTTACCTCGGATTCGGTGGCAAGATCGCCTACCTTCCATCATCGTGACGGTTCTCGTGATTGTTTTGGGAATTCAGCCGAGTTGGATGTTGCGTTGGAGTAATGTCACGATTCAGGCGATGGGCATGGAGGAGGTGAATCGGCTGGTACAGGTTGAGTCTGAGTCTACCCGGTTGGCGGAAACCGTTGGAGATAGCGAATCCGTCAGGCGGTTGGTGGAGTCCACTGAAACCGTTCCTCTGACTTCGATGACCAATCCTAACTCGATCGCCTTTACTCCAGGGAAGGAGGCTGCTAGCGATAAATCAACAGAACCATTAGGCGATCGGCTGATTGACAATTCATTACCGCACTCAAAACTGAAACCCAACATTTAGTCCTTGACTCATCGGATTTAGCCAGGAAAACTAAAGAAGAGTAGGTAAGCACTTCATCTTTGCTTCAGCATTTCGCCTTTGGGTTCAAGCCGCTCTGAATCCTGGTTTCGTTGTCAGCTTTGTTCGTTGACTTCGCCAACCCCAACTCTTGCTCACCTTCTGCGTTCCAACTCCCATGACACAAACCACAGTAGCCGTGACTCACCCCTCTTCCCCCCATGCTTTGTCAGATATCATTACCCGTTTGGAGTCTGGTGGAGCGTTGCTGCCTGACACACCAGAAAATTTGATTGAAGTTGTGGGTATCCTCAAAAGCTATGGGGTTGTACTGGATGCATATCAGCGAAACCTTCAGTACATTGCAGAGCATCAATTTCTGGTGCTGTTTCCTTTTTTCAAATATTTTGATGGCAAAGTCACCTTACAAAAGTTGCTCAAGCACTGGTGGCACGATCGCATTAACTATGAGTATGCCGAATATTGCATGAGGGGAATGCTCTGGCACGGGGCGGAAGGGGTTGATCAATATCTGGACAGCGAAGAATTTCGGCAGCGAGCGATGGCGGCCATTCAAGCTAGAGGGAAAGGACATTTATTGGCCCAGGCGATCGGGAGCCTGTTCCCCGAATTTGCTTTGGAGCAGGTGCGGATGCTGGTGTATTACAGCATTTTGGGTCAGTTTTGGGATGTGATGAGCCGGATGTTCTTAGACTTGTCCGATCGCTACGATCGGGGCGAAATTCAATCCATTCCGGCTGTGGTGGAACATATTCAAAATGGGCTGGTTGAAGCAGCCACAAAGCCAATGGTTTACGCCGTGACGCTGAAGGGCAAAACCTACGAGATTGTGCCAAAATCTGCCGGTCTTACCTTTTTAATGGATGCCGCTGTTCCCTACGTAGAGGCTGTGTTTTTCCGGCTATTCCCCTTCTTTGGCACTGTCTCCTACAATGCCCAAGCCCATCAGGTTCCCGAAGACCAGGCTGAGTTTGGCTATGGTGCCCTTTTTGCGGATGCTTTGCCGATCGGAGGGGCTGGCATTCCGCCAACGCTGCTGATGCAAGATATGACTCACTACATTCCAGATTATTTGCATGAGGTCTATCTGAAAGGGTTACGCGGCGAGGATGACCTGCGGGTAAAGATTGGGATTAGCTTCCAGAAATCTATGTTCTGCGTCACGACGGCCGCCATGATGGGCTTAATGCCGCATCCACGCACTACAACTGACCCTGCACAGCGAGAAGAAAACCGCCGTTACCTGGAGGGCTGGATGGATCGATTAGTCCACACACAATTGTTGAATGTACAGTAGTTTTTAGTCCAGCAGGTTCTAATATCGCCGGAAATTAGGATTTTATTAAATTTACATTCCTAAGCTTCCCTGCGACCCAAACCTTTTAAGCATCAGCAAGTCCTCCAACCAGCCGATCGCTTCTGGATAGTCCTCACAATTCAGCACAAACTCCTGTCCTCGACCAACGGTTTTCAGGAGAGAACTGCCTGTTTGCAGTGACCATCGGCTGAGATTGGCATGGTAACTGAGAGTCGATCGGCGATTTTGGGGGTGAAACCATTCTGGTAACTGCCAATAGCTTCGAGTATAACCTGGAGCAGTCAGGGCCAATTCGGGGCGGAACTGGTGAAATAGTCCAGCTCCGGGCCGGTCACCGGAAGGAGCTAAAGGGCATAGGGCATTCCACTCCAATGTTGCAGTAGATACATAAACTGAATCAAGCTGATTCCGCTTAGAAGACTGACAATGGGGATGTCCTAACATCCAGTTTGGAAAGGATTGCCAATCATCACTTGAATAACGCGCCTCGACTTGCAGCCATCCAAACAAAACATGGCGATCGGGACTGTTGGGCACGTAGCGATAGACTCCCTTCACTTGTTCAACCTCCCTGAACCAGCCATAAAACAGGAAAACATCCCCTTTCCCCACTTTCTGATTCTGAAGATGGCTTTCAGCTGCACCCGTTTGACCAAACATCGGTTTCCAACCCGGCATTCGATCGATACTCTGAATATCTAGATCCGGATCGAGATGTACAAGCGAATGGGAATCGATCGGCTGCCCGTTCCATCGTCCCTTCAAATCTTGAACCACCTTGGCTAACGGTTCTGAGCCTAATTGCACATCACCGTAGCGACGAGTATGCCCATTGTGCAGCGTTTCTGGGATGGGTAGGGAGCGCATCGTGCCGTCTGGAAAAATTGGGCTGGGAACTCCCCCCGTTGCAGCATCAAATCCCTTACGGCTCAAAATAATTTTCATCGGAATGGATTTTCGGTGATTTGTCACTCATTTTCATCGGTTCCTTCCTATGTTTCCCACGATCGCATAGCAAAAAGCCAGAAGAGTTCTCCCCACCTGGCTTTTTTGATGAAATTGAGTTTTCTTCGGATTGCGAGTCCTAGTAGGTTTCAACGTGCCAACGCTCTTTAATCGATCGTTGGTACTCTTTCCAGGTTACGCCTTCCTTCTCAGCCGCAGCCGCCATTGCTGCATCAATCCCATCTTCCATACCCTTCAGACCGCAGATGTAGACATGGGTCTTTTCATCCTTGACCATTTGCCAGAGTTCGTCGGCATGTTCTGCCACACGATGCTGGATGTACATTCTGCCGCCTTCAGGATTTTGTTGCTCACGGCTAATGGCATAGGTAAGTCGGAAATTGTCAGGATATTTGGCTTGCAGTTCCTCTAGCTCTTCTTTGTAGAGGATGTTTGGCGTGGTTGGGATGCCAAAAATTAACCAGGCAAAGCCCTTAAATTGATACTCTGGGTTTGCTGCCCGCTCATTGTCCTTAAACATCCGCCAGAGGTATGCCCGGAATGGAGCAATACCCGTTCCGGTAGCCATCATGACAATCTTGGCATCTTCATCAGGCGGGAGCAGCATTTCTTTACCCACAGGGCCAGTGATTTTGACTGGATCGCCGGGCTGCAAGTTTTTTAGGAAGGTAGAACAAACACCGTAGACCGTTTCACCCGTTTCAGGATGCTTGTACTCTAGCTGGCGAACGCAGAGCGACACGGTTTTATCGTCTACATCATCCCCATGACGGGTAGAGGCGATTGAGTAAAGCCGGAGCTTGTGCGGTTTACCCTTTTCATCGGTTCCTTCGGGGATAATGCCAATACTTTGCCCCTCAACATAGTGAAGATCACCCTCAGAGAGGTCAAACTTGATATGGCGTACTGTACCAATCCCGCCTTCAGCGACTAGCTCATCGTTTGAGATACATTTGCCGACGAATGGACTGTTTGGACGATAGATGTTAACAGGAACATCTTTCTTAGAGGGTTTTTCCTTTGCTTGAGTCATGGGCTTGGTTTCTTCTGCTGACTTCACATGCGGAGATTCAGTGCCAGAGGAAGAAGCCGCTTTGCCGTTTGCTGCATCATTGGCATCGACCGGACGAATGCTGACGATACGTCCACCCATTCGGGTGATACGCTGCATTTCCTGATTCATGCGAGAGTAAGGAACCGTGATAAACACGCTGCCGCTCCGTCGAATCGGATAGTCCATTTTGTCAGTTTCCGGGTTCTGTCGTAGCCCTTCTACTTCATAGATGAACAGACGGCTACCATAAGTATTGGGAGTCCCACCCACTGCGCTTGGATTGTACATTGCTATGAACTTTTCTCCTGAGCCAATCTGAATTGACACGCCGTTGAGATACGTGCCGTTGCCACCACAAGCCAACTTCACTACGGATTTAATCCGAAACGTTAGACCTGACCTGTACTAGCGTAGCATTGCAAAGCGACCCTCTGACATAAACAGAGTGAGGGATTGCATTCTTCAACCCCTTACACCTTCCACGATACTGGGCAGATCTGCAAGTGGACTGTCTGCTTAGAACTATTTCAGAATAATTTCAGACTTTCTCACGTGGGGATTCCGCAAGAGCCAGATTACCCTTAGCATGTTAATGAGTATGGTTAAGCTTAGCCCCAGTTAGCCAGGCGATCGTTTGTTGAATGTGAATTTTGTTAGATGTGAATTTTTCAAGAGCATGCTGTACCTAGCAGCACTTGTTACATTGATCAGCATTTTGGCGGCTTTGCAATGTTCCAAGGCAGTACGTCCAAGGCTAAATTTTCGCACTTCTTTGAAATGCAGCGATTTAGCTTGTGGGAGGGATCGCATTTTGGTAAAATTCACATTATCGGGTAGTACTAAATACCTAGTAAACCTTTTTAATTTGGAGCATATCCAGGTTAGTGAGGCGGCTAGTTTAACTAAGCATCAGGCAATTGGCTGTCTGTGTTTAGGCTTTTTCTGTCGATTACACATGTGCGTGAGGTTTGCACCTTTGCCCAGAGCAACATCTTGACGGTAGCTCTGATTGAGAGCAGAGGGTTCAGACCTACGGATTGATTTCAGATTCGTGTTTACATACCGATAAACTGTTTCATTTGTACTAGGGGAAACCTATGACCAGTAAGCCAGACCGTGTGGTTCTAATCGGTGTCGCCGGGGATTCCGGATGCGGCAAATCAACTTTTCTGCGCCGCTTAGCAGATTTGTTTGGCGAAGAATTGATGACGGTCATCTGTCTGGATGATTACCACAGTCTGGATCGAAAGCAGCGTAAGGAGCAAGGCGTAACGGCTTTAAACCCAAAGGCGAACAATTTTGACCTGATGTATGAGCAAGTGAAAGCTCTCAAAGAGGGTCAGGAGATCATGAAGCCGATTTACAACCACGAAACCGGCATGATTGACCCACCAGAGTTGATCAAGCCTAGCCCGATCGTGGTGATCGAAGGATTGCACCCAATGTATGACGAACGGGTTCGATCGCTCCTTGACTTTAGCGTTTATCTTGACATTGATGATGAAGTCAAGATTGCCTGGAAGATCCAGCGAGACATGGCGGAACGCGGTCACACCTATGAGGATGTGCTAGCCGCAATTAATTCTCGTCGCCCTGACTTCCAAGCCTATATTGACCCACAAAAGCAGTACGCGGATGCTGTGATTGCGGTGCTGCCGACTCAGCTCATTCCCGGTGATAAAGAGCGGAAAGTGCTGCGAGTGCAGTTGATCCAGAAGGATGAAGTCGAAGGATTTGAGCCAGTTTATTTGTTTGATGAAGGCTCTACGATCGACTGGATTCCTTGTGGGCGCAAGCTAACCTGTTCGTATCCTGGCATTAAGATGCACTATGGGCCAGACACATACTATGGTCACAGCGTCTCTATTTTGGAAGTGGATGGACAGTTCGATCGTCTAGAAGAAGTCATCTATATTGAGAGTCACCTCAGCAACACTTCGACCAAGTTCTATGGCGAAATGACAGAACTCTTGCTTCAGCATAAAGAGTATCCTGGTTCCAACAATGGAACTGGCTTGTTCCAAGTGCTGATTGGACTAAAGATGCGGGCAACTTACGATCGGCTTAGGGGTATCAAAGCGCAAGTGGCAAAGGCAAGCGCAAACTAACTGGTCGCTTTTCAACAGCCAGTGGTCATCGCAAGTTGGCGGCAAAGCTAGGTGGCAGAGTATCACTGGCAATCGGTGGATTGGGTTCCTGAGTTTTAGGCTGGGAACCTAATTTTTTTTGGTATTAGAGAACTTGTCTCAAGCATTCTGCTGACTGCGATATTGCATTGCAACGTCCCTACAAATGTTGCGCTCCCTTGCCATGAAGACTCGTTCGCTAGACTGAATGTACACTGTACTGGGAAATGTCAATGTCCCTTGCTAAAGATGATCCGGCGATCGTTGCAAATATTTCTCTCCCGCCAAATGATCTCTATAGTGATGAACCGCCATTGGAAACAGATATTCATTTGCGGCAAATGCTCTTGCTGATTACGAGCTTGGAATGGCTCTGGCGCGATCGACGAGATTTTTTTGCATCAGGCAATTTAACGATCTACTACAGCCCTCGCCAACTCAAATCCCGTGACTTTCGGGGGCCGGATTTTTTTGTGGTGCTGGATACAGAGAGACGATCGCGCAAAAGCTGGACAGTTTGGGAAGAAGACGGCAAATATCCCAACGTCGTTATCGAGATTTTGTCTGAAAGTACCGCAGACCAGGATAGAGGCATCAAAAAGCAGATTTATCAAAACACCTTCCGCACCCCTGAATACTTTTGGTTTGATCCAGATACTTTAGAACTTGCAGGTTTCTTACTCGTTGGCGGAGTTTATCAGCCGCTTCAGCCCAATGCATTCAATCATCTCTGGAGCCAGCAATTAAACCTTTTTCTGGGGGTGCAGGATCAAAAACTGCGCTATTTCAGCCCCACTGGAGAACTCATTCCAACCCCTGAAGAGGCAGCCGAACTGGCCCAACAGCAAGCTGAACTGGCCCAACAGCAAGCCGAACTTGAACGGCAGCAAAAAGAAGCGGCATTGGCTCGGCTCAAAGAGCTTGAGGAGAGAATGTCCGATCGAGAATAGATCCGATCGAGAATAGATCCGATCGAGAATAGATAAGTTGTGGGCATCAGATTGAAAACCCGATCGCCATCAAGTTGCTTCAGGGTAAAAGGGTGAACAAGGAGTAGGAAATGAAGGAAATGAGTTTGGCGGAAGAACTCTGGCATGAAAATCAGGATTTAGCAATTGGCTGTCTGGAAAATGCCTTTGTTCAGGGAATTGGGGATGGAACGCTGCCCAAACCCAAGTTTGCCTACTATGTGGGGCAGGATGCATTTTTTCTAGAAGCATTTGCCCGGGCTTACAGCATTGCAGCCGCGAAAGCTCCAGACTGGAATGGCTTTAGAGTCTTTCATGCCTTAGCAGAAGGAGTCTTGCAGGAACTGCAACTACATGAAAGCTACGCAGCAACGTGGGGAGTCAACTTGAAAACGGTGGAACCAGGAGCCACAACCCGACGCTATACTGACTTTTTATTGGCAACGGCATGGAGTCAGGAAGTGGGTGTAACAAC
>PVWD01000449.1 GCA_003003615.1 filamentous cyanobacterium CCP2
GCGTGTCGATGATTGGCAGCAATCGCTTTGGCAATCGACTGGTTGGCGGTAGCGGCAATGATGTTCTCATGGGCGGACTTGGCAACGATCTGCTGATTGGCAATGCAGGCAACGATCGGCTAGATGGCGGCTTGGGCGATGATACGCTGATTGGCGGTTCAGGTGATGATATTTACTACGTCCACAGCCTGAATGATGTGATTGTCGAGGAAGAAAACGGCGGCTACGATATTGTGTTTGCCTCAGTGGATTGGACGTTGGGGCCCCATCTGGAAGATCTGGCATTAATGGGCACGGCCAGGGTTGCAGTTGGGAACGATTTAGACAATGCGATCACGGGAAATGCGGTTAATAACCTCCTGGTGGGCGGCTTTGGCAACGATACGCTGGTGGGCGGCAGTGGGAAAGATACGCTGGTGGGCGGATCTGGAAATGATGATCTGCAAGGTGGGGCAGGACGCGATCGGTTAATTGGCGGTGCTGGAGACGATCGGTTGGAAGGTGGCCCAGGACGAGATACCCTGCGAGGTGGACTAGGTAAAGATATCTTTGTCCTCTCCAGTCGTCGCAAGCGCGATCGAGACACGATTATCGATTTCAAACCGGGAGAAGATTTAATCCAACTCTCTCGCAAAGCCTTTAACGGCAACCTGAAGCGGGGACGAGTCAGAGCCAGCCAGTTCACCTTAGGCGACAGTGCTACCGCTTCTAGCCATCGACTCATTTATAATCGGGCTTCTGGTTCGTTGTTCTATGATTCCGACGGCATTGGCGGAGCCTCGCAGGTGTTGATCGCCAAATTTACCAACCGGGCAGACTTAACCCGTGCCGATATGACGGTAATCAAGTGAGATCTTGCGAATCACTTGCGAATTAAATGTGAACGATATGATTGAGGAGAGGTAGGATTGAAAAACCCTACTTTGTCTCACTTTGTCTCACATACGGTAAACCCTAAGCCTGTGAACGTTTCATCTGGTACTGCACAACTTGATCTCAGTTCGATCTTTCCGTTTGAGTTAGACACCTTCCAAAAGCAGGCGATCGAAGCTTTGGAAGCGGGAGAGTCTGTGGTTGTTTGTGCCCCGACTGGATCAGGAAAGACGTTGATCGGTGAATATGCGATTCATCGGGCACTGGCGCGTGGTAAACGGGTTTTTTACACCACTCCGCTTAAGGCATTGTCAAACCAGAAATTGCGAGATTTCCGGGAGCAGTTTGGAGCCGAACAGGTCGGTTTGCTGACGGGGGATCTGTCCATCAATCGGGATGCGCCGGTTTTGGTGATGACCACCGAAATTTTTCGTAATATGCTTTACGGGACACCGATCGGCGAAGTGGGAACTTCACTGGTGGATGTGGAGGCAGTGGTGCTGGACGAATGTCACTACATGAACGATCGCCAGCGGGGAACCGTTTGGGAAGAGTCGATCATTTACGCTCCGCCGCCGATTCAGCTTGTGGCTCTTTCCGCGACGATCGCCAACAGTGAACAACTGACCGATTGGATTAGTCTCGTTCATGGCCCCACAAAGCTCATTTATTCCGACTTTCGCCCCGTTCCCCTCGACTTTCACTACTGCAACCCCAAGGGCCTATTCCCCCTCCTCAACCAGAAAAAGAAAGCCCTGAACCCTCGCCTTAAACCCAAAGGAGGGCGACAACGCGGACGGCAAGATGCCCCAAACATTGCTTTTGTGATTAGCCAACTTCAGCAGCGCGATATGCTGCCTGCCATTTATTTCATCTTTAGCCGTCGGGGATGCGACAAAGCGGTTACAGAACTGGATCATTTGAAGCTGGTGAATCGGGCAGAGGCTGCTGCTCTGAAGTATCGGATTGATGCATTTTTGATGCGTAACCCGGAGGCAGTTCGAGCCGGACACCTAGAACCCTTGTACCGAGGGATTGCGTCTCACCATGCGGGAGTTTTACCCGCTTGGAAAGGGTTGATTGAAGAACTGTTTCAGGAAGGGCTAATTAAAGTTGTTTTTGCCACCGAAACTTTGGCAGCCGGGATCAATATGCCCGCCCGAACGACGGTGATTTCCAGCTTGTCTAAGCGTACCGATCGCGGTCATCGTTTGCTGAATGCCTCCGAGTTTTTGCAAATGGCAGGTCGAGCCGGACGACGCGGCATGGATGATTTGGGGCATGTGGTTACGGTTCAGACTCCGTTTGAAGGGGCGGCAGAAGCGGCCTATTTATCAACATCGGGGGCTGATCCCTTGGTGAGCCAGTTTACACCCAGCTATGGCATGGTGCTGAACTTGCTACAAACCCATACGCTCCACCAAACTAAAAACCTGATTGAGCGCAGCTTTGGGCATTATTTGTCAACGCTGTACCTCCGCCCTCAGCAGCAGGCAATCGAAGATTTATCGACTGCCATCGCTCGGCAGGAGGCTGAATTAGAGGCGATCGATCCTGATTTACTCACCAGCTACAGTAAGCTGAATGAACGCTTAAAAGAAGAACGTCGTTTGCTGAAAACCTTGCAGCAGCAGGCTCAGCAGGTCGCTGCCGAAAATCTGGCAACGTTGCTGTCTTTTGCGATCGCCGGAACCATGCTCAGCCTCAAAGGGAAGCACGTCACTGTACCTGCTCCTTTGCCTGCGGTGTTGGTGACAAAAGTACCGGGTTCGGGGCAATTTCCCTATTTGGTTTGCTTGGGGCAAAATAACCGTTGGTATGTGGCTACGGTGGCAGATGTGGTGGGGCTTCATCCTGAATTTCCTCGCTTGGAAGCAGTGGATCATCTGTCGCCACCCATGGAGCTTAGCCCCAGACCGGGGGCCGTGCGATCGGGGGATGAAATGACGCAGGAAATTGCCATTCAAATTCCGACGATTCCTCCAGATATCGATATTCCTCCAGAGGTGCAAGACCAGCAAGGGCGCGTAACGGCGATCGAAGCCCAAATTGCCAGCCATCCTCTGAGACAGTTTGGTGATCCGGGTTCTTTAGCAAAACGGCATGGGCGGCTTGCCAAAATGCATGAAGAGTTAGAATCGCGAGTTGCCAAGCTAGAACGCTATTCCCAGCGATACTGGCAAGAATTTCTGAGCTTAATGGAAATTCTGGAATACTTTAGCTGTTTGCAGTTTGTGGAATTTGAGGGCGGCAGTCCTCAGCCTCCTGAATCAGAGGAATCGCCGGATGAAAAATGGGAGACGACTCCAACGGGCGAAATTGCTGCTGCCATTCGGGGGGACAATGAACTGTGGCTGGGGCTTGCCCTAGATTCGGGTGAGTTGGATGCGCTTGATCCTCATCATCTTTCTGCCGCCTGTGCCTCCCTTGTCACTGAAGTATCCCGCCCTGATACCTGGACGCGCTATGAAGTGTCACCAGAGGTAGCTCAAGCATTGCAAGGACTGCGTGGCATTCGTCGGGAGCTTTTCAAACTGCAACGGCGATATCAGGTGGCTTTGCCCGTTTGGATGGAAACTGAATTGGTTGGACTCGTTGAACAATGGGCTTTGGGCGTAGAGTGGAACGAGCTTTGCAGCAACACCAGCTTGGATGAAGGCGATGTCGTGCGAATTTTGCGGCGCACGGTTGATTTTCTGTCGCAGATTCCCCATGCTCCTCATTTACCTGCTGAATTAAAGAGTAATGCAATTCGGGCCATTCAATTGCTCGATCGCTTCCCGGTGAATGAGGGAGTGGATTAGTCTGGGGAGTGGGGAGT
>PVWD01000450.1 GCA_003003615.1 filamentous cyanobacterium CCP2
CTCAAGTTACACCGCTTACACATTTCAGTTTCTTTCATCCTGAAAGTGCCCAGCACATAGACCGCTATTAATAGTTATGCGGCAGTTGTCTGTGGGGCAGTAGCTTGAAAATTGCCTGTCAGTTGTAGAGTAAAGAAGTCAACTGCTAAATCTCCGTATGAGCGAGACCGTTTACATAGAGACCAGTATCATCGGCTACTTGACAGCTAGAACAAGCAACAATCTCATTTTGATGGCAAATGTAGAGGCTACGCGAGATTGGTGGGATACTCGCCGGACTCAGTTTGACCTCTACATCTCCCAAACGGTATTGGACGAGTCTGCACGGGGAGACACGGAGATAGCCAGCAGGCGGCTTAAGATTCTAAGCGACTTTCCTCTGCTTGAGGTTAATGAAGCAGTTCAAGATCTGGCGATGCGGTTTCTCACGAAAAGTAACCTTCCGCCCAAAGCTGCTGACGATGCTCTTCATATTGCAGTCGCTACAGTTTACGGTTTGGACTACTTGCTAACATGGAACTGTAAACATATCGCAAATGCTCAAATACAGAAAAAGTTGGCTCAAATTAGTTTTAATGCTGGGTATGAGTTGCCAACAATTTGTACACCCTACGAATTAATGGGAAATTAGAAATGTGGAGAGATGAGGTTTTAGAGGAAATCTATAGGATTCGAGAGGAGCACGCAAAAGCATTCAATTATGATTTGAAGGCTATTTGCAGTGATTTGCAGAAACGCCAAGCAGCTAGTGGTAGAAAAATTATTTCTCAACCTCTTCGTCAGTCCCGTCCCCCCATAAATTCGCTTGGAGCAGACTGACGAAAGATCCTGATACATGGCGACGGTCGTTTGCATCCGCTGAACGTAGCCGTTATGCTACCAAATTCCTGATAAAGCAGTGATTAAGTGGTAACTTATTGGCATTTCATATCAGTTGTTGGCTAACATGACTGATTCTTCCTTTGGTCAAGATGAGCATCGCTTCAATCCTCAGGATCTGTATGCCCAAGGTTGGGATTTCTATGACTCAGGGCAGCATGACGATGCTTTGGCTGCATTTGGTCAAGTCTTGGAGTTGGATACGAAGCACTGCAAGGCTTGGTATGGTCGAGGGGTCATTCTATCTGAACTCAATAATTATGAAGAAGCACTCGCCAGCTTTACTAGGGCAGTCGAAATCAACCCAAACTATTCAGAGGCTTGGTTTAGTCAAGGCGTTGTTCTGTTTGATCTCAACCGCGATGAAGAGGCACTCGCTAGCTTTACCACAGCGATCGAAGTTGACCCAGATTATTTAGATGCTTGGATAAACCGAGGTGTAGTATTGGAACGTCTCAACCGTCACGAAGAGGCGATCGAAAGTTTCATAAAAGTCACTGAAGCGAATCCAAATCATGCAACTGCTTGGTCTAACCTGGGATCAGCTTTGTCTACTGTTGAACGTTTTGCAGAAGCGATCGCGAGTTGCACCAGAGCCATTGAAATCAACCCAGATTCTTCAAGTGCCTGGTTAAATCGAGGCAATGCATTTTGGTATCTAGGGCAATATGCAGAAGCACTCAGAGATTACGACAAGACATTGGAGTTAGAACCTGACAATTCTGATGTTTGGGCTAATCGAGTAGGAATACTCAACGCTTTAGGGCAGTATGATGAGGCTGAAGTCAGCAATGCTAGAGCAATTCGCCTCAACGCTAAACTACACCCATCATTAGCTGTACCCCAGCATAAGCTGCCAGCAGTGAATGAGTCTGTCGTGATTAATCGTCATACCGACTTCCCAAAAGCATTTCATGATGGCTATACCTTCTACCAAGATCTCGTCTATTTCGGCACCAGTGAAGTTACATTCTCGACCTATGAGCTTGGTGAGTTGAACTTAACCTCCGGATGCATCGTTGCTTGTGATCCATCTATTAAAGAAGCCTTTCGCTGTCCATTCATCCAATATGTAGAACCTGGACGATATCCCGTATTTCTCAGCGTTGCCTACGAAGAAGTATCGGGTTATTCCAATATTGCCTGCGCAATGATTCGGTTCCGTGAGGGGGAAGCCATTCAATGGGAACTTGCCCAGGTCTATGTTCCAGGTTCTTCGGAAACCGGAGAAGTGTATGCGGTTAATTCTGGAATAGGCTGCTTTATGGATGTCGATGCAGCAGAAGTATTGTATGGGCCAAAAATGTACACTTCCCAGGAAAAAGCTGCAAATGACGCAGTTCGGCTGACTGGAGACACAAGGCAAATAAATGAGGCAATAGGCACTGCTAGCGATCGCTCTTGGAATCATTTTCAGCAAGAGTTCGATGAGCGATTGAGGGCCGAGATGGGTATTAATGAGACTCATCCACCGGGTCAGCAGTGGGCAAATATTCAAGTTAGTGACGGCACAGCAGCAAACGTCATTGCATTTTCATCAGGTTATGGAGATGGTGCCTATGCTTCATATTGGGGGTACAATGCAGCGGGAAACATTGTCAGCTTAGTGACAGATTTTGCTCTTTTTTCTAGTGTTAGTTAATACAGCATAAAACGCCCATGCACACTGTCCGCCGAAAGTTGATCAGATGATGCAGAAGTTATCTGCGGCGGGTGATGGGCAACGTTATGCAGCAAATTTGATACTGAATTGCAAGTTATGAAAGGAAGACAAATGCATTCAAAAGGCACTTTAATATTCTTTTGCGGCAAAATGGGAGCTGGCAAATCTACGTTGTCCTATAAAATATCTCAAGAATTAAATGCAATCCTAGTGTCTGAGGATGATTGGCTAACGGCTATTTATCCTGAAGAAATACAGAATTTCGATGATTATTTGAAATATTCAAGTAGGCTTAAGCCACTCCTAAAAGGTCATATCAGAAGTATACTTAACTCCGGAGTTTCCATAGTGATGGATTTTCCAGCAAATACAAAGAATCAAAGAGCATGGTTCAAGGATATATTTTTAGCTGAGGGGATTCCTCACAAGTTAATACACCTTGATGTTGATGATAAAACCTGCCTAGAACGAATAGCAAAGCGTCAGAAAACCAATCCAGAGCGTGCACAATTTGATACAGAAGAAGTTTTCCGTCATGTCACTAGTTTCTTTCAGCCACCGTCTGCTGATGAGGGATTCTCTGTTGAGGTGATGCAATGAGGTGATGCCATTGCTTAAGCTAACTTTTAGCAAGAAGCATAGTAATCCCATGGCATCGGAACGATGTCAATTTGTTGGTGAGATACATAAGCGATCTGTGTCCAATGAGTGGGAACGTTGTGCTGCTGAAGCTCTTGGTAAAGACAGCTCTGTGAGGTTATTTGTGAGGCACTTAGTTTAGATTTTTGTAGGATAGATAGCAAAGCCCGTCTACAATCACAGACCATGCCGCAAGCACTTCTCAACCAAATTCTTGATCAGTTACAGTCGCTAGAGCCATCTGAGTTACAGTAGCTTAGCCAGGTAATCCAAAGATATTTGAAGGATGATGAGGTGACTGTAAAGCGAGCAGTACTCCATCGCACCCCTTTTTGGGATTCTACTTTCGCAGTCCTCAATCCTTCCTGACACCACCCACTGAGTTACAAAGCTTCTTTCCAAAGCAGAATGATACAAGAATCAGAGTTTTCAATCTGCCGCCGCCGATTTCTAGTGCTACGAACCATTAAGAATCACAACATTACATCAAACGAAAAATCCTGAAA
>PVWD01000451.1 GCA_003003615.1 filamentous cyanobacterium CCP2
AGTGCTGGCTCTCTTCGGATTAGCAATACTAACTTTAATAACAACGTTGCCGATGGAGGTTTAGGCGGCACGGGTGCTCCTGGCAGAAACGGGCAAAAGGGGCAGGGCAAAGGCGGAGCAATTTTTGTGGCAACGGGTGGAACGGTTGTTGCTGAACGAAATCCTAGATTTAGTGGTAACGTTGCCTCCAGCGATTTAGGAACGGTGACAGATAATGATAATGTGTTTGGCTCGCTCACCATTGTCATTCCGCCTTCAGCAGTGTCGATCGCTCGTGCCCAAGCTCAAATCACCGCAGATAGTAAAGTCAGTTATGTTGTGACATTTGACCAGGATGTTACAGGCGTTGATGCCACTGATTTCCGGCTGGATACAACTGGAGCTATTGTTGGAGCCAACATTGCCAATGTCACGGGGAGCGGCAAGGTTTATACCGTTGAAGTGAATACCGGGACGGGTAATGGAGAATTACGCCTTGACTTAAGAGATGATGATTCCATCAAAAATAGTGGGAATGTGCCATTAGGGGCAACTGGAACGGGTAATGGTGCGAGAACTGGACAAACTTACACAATCAATAAAACACCACCCTCTGTGTTTGCCATTTCTCGGAAGGGGAATAATTTAACGGCGGCTGATCTGGTTCATTACACCGTCACCTTTACCCAAAATGTGAGGGGAGTAGACAAAGCGGATTTTGGTTTAACCACAAACGGGATCACAGGAGCTAGCGTTTCTACTGTTAAGCAGATTGATGCCAGAACCTATGAGGTTGCGGTTAATACCGGCAACGGCAACGGGCAGATTCGCCTTAACTTGGTTGATAATGACTCTATTCGGAATGAACGCGGTTTGTCATTGGGCGGAACCGGAAATGGGAATGGCAATTTTTCAACTGGAGAAACCTATGCGATCGACAAAACACCGCCTGTGGTTTCAGCAATCCGACGCGATCGTGCTCAAACGACGAACGCCAGTAATGTCAACTACACCGTAACCTTCAGCCAAAATGTCACCGGAGTTAACACAACTGATTTCAGGTTAATTCCGGGCGGCAACGTGAAGGGAGCCAGCATTACTTCGGTGCGGCAGGTGGATGCAAAAACCTATACCGTTGCAGTGAATACGGGAAGCGGGGATGGGTCTCTAAGGTTAGATCTGAGAGATAATGACTCGATCAAAAATGCTTTGGGTGTGGTGCTGGGGGGTAAAGGCGAAAATAATGGCAACTTTACAGGGCAAACCTACGCTCTCCTAAAAAATGCACCTGTGGTTTCCGGGATTAATTTAGTCAATCCAAACCCAACTGCTGCGAATACGGTTAACTATGCGATCAGCTTTAGCCAGGATGTCAACGGAGTTGATATATCGGACTTTAACCTAACCTCAGTCGGAATTACGGGAGCTAGGGTAAGCTCGGTGAGCGGCAGTGGGCGTAACTATAATGTTCAGGTGCATACAGGGAATGGGAGCGGTTCGCTGCGGCTGAATCTCCGAGATAATGACTCAATCAGGAACGCAGTTAATACGCCTTTAGGTGGGAATGGAGCCGGAAATGGTGGCTTCAGTGGAAAGGTTTACACCGTGAATAAGCAACCGCCCAGAGTTACAGCCATCAACCGTTTGGAATCAAATCCTACCAACGCTAATACCGTTACGTTTACCGTTCTCTTTAACGAAAATGTGGTTCGGGTTGATCCGGCAGATTTCAACCTGGTGACTTCTGGCGTGACTGGAGCAAACATCTCAACGATTACCAGAGTTAACGGCAGTTTCTACACGGTGCAAGTGAATACCGGCAACGGTAATGGCTTTATTGGCTTGAATTTGGCAGACAATGATTCAATTTTGAATAACCTGGGGACACCCCTCGGCGGACGAGGTTTGCGAAACGGCAATTTTACCGGGGAAGTTTACCGCGTTGATAAATCCTTGCCTGCCTTGAGCATTGTTGATGTCGCACCCAACCCACGCCGCGATAAGGTGAATGCTGTCACCTTTGCCTTCAGTGAAGCGATTCAGGGATTTGATCTGGGCGACATTAGGCTCACTCGTGATGGAAAGGCGATCGACTTGAGCCGGGCCACTTTAACCAGTGGAGATGCGATTAATTGGACGTTAGGAAATCTCAAAAAGCTGACGAATCAAAAGGGGGAATATCTGCTTTCCGTTTCGGCAGGCGATAGTGGCATTACCGATGCTGCCAAGAACCCCTTAACGCGCAATGAGCAGCAACGTTGGGTCAACCTGGAAACGGTGGATGCTTTTGATCCGGGAATTGTCCGTCGGGGTACGGGTGGGGCTGATGTGTTGGTGGGCACGGAAGATAATGATGTGCTAATTGGGGCGGGCGGCAATGATGTGTTGAGCGGTCTCGATGGCAACGATCGGCTGGATGGGGGCAAAGGAAATGACACGCTGATCGGTGGAGATGCCAATGACTTTTTGATTGGCGGTGCTGGCAATGATGTGCTAATTGGTGGGCCCGGACAAGACACAATGAGAGGTGGGCGGGGACGCGATCGGTTTGTGTTCTCTGGAGGTAATCAGGCTGAGGCTTTGGCTCACTCTACGGTGAATGGACTCGATCGGATTTTAGATTTCAAATTTTCTGATAAAGATAAGTTCCAGCTTGACTTTGACAATAATTTAAGAACGAAGGAACGTCCCAGAGGCTTGTTCCATGCGGGTAAGGTAGACGGCAAAAATCTTCAGGCAGCCGCCCGCTCTGCCTATGCTGACAAAAACCAGTCCCAATCGGGTAAACAGTCCCTTGCTGCGAATGAAGCCGTTTTCTTTACCTGGAAAAACCGCACTTTTCTGTCCGTCAATGACGCGACCCAAGGCTTCTCTGCTAGCCGTGATCTGGTTGCTGATGTGTCGGGCATTCAGTTCAAACCAGGGGATGCCAATGCTGGAGCATTAAGCGTGAATCGCTACTTTGTTTAACTCTGCTTCATTTTCTGAGGCAGGTGGGCAATATCCGCCCCTCACCAGCAGGTTAAAATCAGAGCAACGACTGTGACGACTTTTGCCATGACCCAAGCCAAGGTCAAATTCACAACCTTTGAGGAGTATCTCTCCTACAGCGACGAAACGCCAATGGAAGGGCGTTACGAATTGATCAATGGAGCGTTAGTTGAGTTGCCTCCAGAGTCAGAACTGAATAATTGGATTGCAAACTACCTGCAATTTCTACTTGTATCGTCCAACATCTCTTCCCTTCGCCTGATAAAAATTCATTCTTTGGAATTGCAAGTTCCTGTCTTGCAACCCAATGATGCTGCCAATCGCTACCCTGATCTAGCTGTCCTCAGACCAGAACACCTCGATCTAATGAAGCGAAGACTGACCATCACCCTGAATATGCCTCCACCCCGCCTCATTGCTGAAGTGGTTAGTCCTGGCAAAACCAATCGAGATAGAGACTATATTCACAAACGGGCGCAATATGCTGCGATCGGTGTTCCCGAATATTGGTTGCTCGATCCGATCGCTCAAACAGTGATGGTGCTGTCACTGGAGGGGAAGGCTTACCGAGAGGTTGGTATATTTGGCAAACAAGCAACGATCGCCTCAGTTGAGTTTCCAGGATTAGAGCTAGCAATAGAGCAAATTTTTGAAATAAACCGTTGAGATCGAGCCGATCGGCTTGCCCCTCCCGACT
>PVWD01000130.1 GCA_003003615.1 filamentous cyanobacterium CCP2
GAGTAGGGAGTGGGGAGTGAATATCTTGCCTGCCGAAGGATGGACAGATCCAATCCACAATTGCCAAATTTAATCTTTAACTTCCGTTAGTGAATGTTCGTGGATAGAATGCGTGAACAAAATGAAAGATGGAGTTTGAGTTTGATTTACGCAAGAGTCATTCTAATTTGCAAAAGCATGGAATTGACTTTAGGGAAGCTCAACAACTCCGGATGGATGTCGATCGAGTTAAGATTTCTGCTCGGACAGAAGATGAAGCTAGATTTTTAGTAATTGGTAGAATTGGGGGTAAACACTGGTCTGCTGTGATTACGTATCGGGCGGAGAGAATCCGACTGATATCGGTGCGACGATCGCGAACAGAAGAGGTAGAGATTTATGAGAGCGGAAGCATTTGATCAGCAATTTGATCAGGGTGAAAACATTACTGAATTTTTAGATCTCTCTGAGGTTCGTCGTCCTGGGCATGAATCGAGAGCAATCACGATCGATTTTCCGCAGTGGATGCTGGATGCGCTAGATCGACAAGCAAGGCAGCTTGGCGTGCCCCGTGAATCGATTATCAAAGTTTGGCTGGCTGAACGAATTCATCTGTTTGAGCAAGCTAGTCTTAATGAACCTTGAGAAATTGATTGAGAAATTGATTGAGCAAATTCATCGCGCAGGCAGGCATCTTGCTTCCGATCGCCCCCCTAAAGCAACGCATCTGCCCTGCGATAAAACGGTTTCTTAACCACGATCGCCGGGTACAGTTTGCCGCGAATTTCTACGTTGAGGGTTTGGTTGATTTTGCCGAATGCGGGGGGCACGTAGGCCAGGGCGATCGGGTAGCCCAGGGTGGGGGAAAGGGTGCCGCTGGTGACTTGCCCAATCACTTCACCGTTTTGGACGATCGGATAATCATGGCGGGCAATGTTTCGGCCGTCCATTTTCAGCCCCACTAAACGACGGGGAACCCCTGCCTGTTTTTGCTGCTCTAGTACCGATCGCCCAATGAAATCCCCCTTACGATCGAGGTGAACCAGCCAGCCCATGCCTGCTTCCAGGGGTGTAGTGGTGTCGTTAATATCTTGCCCATAGAGAGCCATTGCCGCCTCTAACCGCAGGGTATCCCGACAGCCCAACCCGCAGGGCGTGACTCCGGCAGTCAGCAACGATCGCCACAGTTCTTCACCCACATCTGGGTCAAGCATGATTTCAAAGCCATCTTCCCCGGTGTAGCCTGTTCGCGCCAAAAATGCCGATCGGTTGGCGATCGTGCCGATGATGTGACCAAACCGGGGGACAGTAGCCAGATCTTCCTGGAAGAAAGCTTGCAGGGTTTTTACGGCTGCGGGGCCCTGCACTGCAATTAACACCTGGAGGGCAGAGAGATCGTTAAATTCAATCGTGCCAGAGTCCAGGTGGGTGAGTAACCAATTGCGGTCTTTCTCGGTGGTGGCCGCATTGACGATCGTGGTAATTTGCTCTTCACCAGAGGGGGTTTTGCCCTGGTAATACAGAATCAAATCATCCACAATGCCGCCTTCCGGGTTAAGCAACACCGTATATTGGGCGGTTCCTGGTTGAAATGTACTCAGGTCGGAGGGGACGAGCCGTTGCAGTTGGTTCAGTAAGCCTTCGCCGCGCAAGACGAACTTACCCATATGGGAAATATCAAACATCCCGACCTGCTGCCGCACTGCCTGATGCTCTTTGCTGATGCCGCTATATTGCACGGGCATTTCCCAGCCGGAGAAGGGAACCATGCGAGCGGCTTGCTCCAGATGGTTAAAGTAGAGCGGAGTCCGGTAGAGTGGAGGGTCGGAGGGTGATTGAGCCATTGGTAAGTTGAATGCAGAATACGCTTTGGATCTTACCGCTTCTGAGGGGACAGTGCTGCTTAAGCCAGCAATGCCAGCAATGCCAACCGAACGCCTGCACCAGGGCCCAGGGGCAACCCAAAAAATAGCCAGATGGCAAAGAAAATTGACCAGGCGAGCAGAAAGGCGATCGAATAGGGCAGCATGGTGGCGATCAGCGTCCCAATTTTCAGGTTTTTATCAAACTTTTGGCCAAAGGCAACAATTAGGGGAAAGTAAACCATGAGTGGCGTAATGATGTTGGTCGTAGAATCGCCAATGCGGTAAACCAATTGCGTCAGTTCTGGTGTGTAGCCTACCAGCATCAGCATCGGCACAAAAATTGGAGCCATGATGGCCCACTTTGCGGAAGCTGAGCCAATAAATAGATTAATCACCGCACTAAGGAGAATAAAGCCAATCAGGAGCGGAATTCCTGTAAAACCGCTTGCCTCCAGCAAATTTGCTCCATTAACCGCCAGAATAATGCCCAGGTTGCTCCAGTTAAAGTAGGCAATAAACTGAGCCGCAATAAACGCCAAAACGATGTAATATCCCATCGAACTCATGGCGTTTGTCATCCCTTTGACCACATCTTTGTCATTGCGGACGGTTCCCACTGCAATGCCATAGGCGATGCCTGGAATCAGGAAGCCCAATGCGATCAAAATCACAATGCCGTTGAGAAATGGGGAAGGCACAATCGACAGAGTTTCTGGATCGCGCAGAATGCCGTTGGGCGGCAAGGTTAGGACGGCAATCAGGGCTAAAAATGCCAGCAGTGAATATAGGGCCCACCGTAATCCTTTGGCTTCTGAGGCAGTGAGGGTATGGTCTTGGCTGTCGGACTGCTCTACCTCGTAGGTTCCCAGGCGGGGTTCCACAATTTTGTCAGTGATGAACCAGCCCACCAGGGTAATGATCAAAGTTGAGGCTGCCATAAAGTAATAGTTTGCCGTTGGGTTGACCACATAGTTGGGATCAATCAAACCGGCCGCATCCTGGCTAATTCCTGCCAGCAAGGGGTCAAGGGTACCAATGAGTAAGTTGGCACTGAATCCCCCCGATACTCCCGCAAAGGCAGCCGCTAACCCGGCGATCGGGTGTCGTCCGACGGCAGCAAACAGCATTGCCGCTAAAGGAGTTAGCACAACATAGCCAGCATCCGATGCAATGTTAGACATTACCCCTAAAAAGACCATTGCCGGACAAACAAATGCCGTTGGCGAAACGGAAACGCCCCAGCGCAAGGCCGCCGACAGCAGCCCCGTATACTCCGATAGCCCCACCCCTAACATTGCCACTAGAACCATACCCAGGGGCGGAAACTCAACAAAGTTCACGACGGCATCGGTAATGATTCGGCGAATCCCGTCCGCAGAGAGCAGCGACACCGCCGTAACGGTTTCCTCTGTGGCAGGATGAACCACTGAGACATTTCCAGCCGCCGCAAACGCGCTAACCCCGATCGCCAAAATTGCCAGCAGTAAAAACAGCGTAACCGGATCAGGCAAAGCATTTCCAACGCGCTCAATCCAGCCGAGAATTTTATCTAAAAAACTGCCGTTTTTTGTGGATTCGGTTTGTGGAGGATTTGTTTGTGTCACAAGAATCTACACCCTTAAACGCATCGATCGAGTAATAAAACAAATGAAGAAGGTTGCACTTATTGTGGAATGTTTTTGTGGATGACCTTGTATCTAGTATTACGACTCAGATGACCACTTCACGAACAACGACAACCGATCGCCTGGAATTTGTAGCATACGAATTTTTGACAAAGCTTAACTTAAGAAAAGGTACATAAAAGCCTTATAAAGTTCTAACTTTGCTCAATGTGCAACTTGTTCCAATCTCTTGTGGGATGGACATCGTGCCCGTCCAGGCTCAGCAGGCAAGATGCCTGCGCGACGGAAATCAATCCATTTGCATCAATGGGGTGCTTCCTATCCAATCGCCCAGATCTTCTAGCAGCTTCTCAAACTGCTCCCAGCTAATGTGATGCAATACGACTCGGTTTACTCAACGTGCTGTTATGACCATCGTGTGATATTTATGGCTTTTCTCATTTTTAGTTTAGCTGAAGGCAGAGCGAGGCGATCGTGTAGCAATATCAAAGAAACACGCGATCAAAAACAGATGGGCGGGAAGATAGTTTGCGGGCGTATCCGATGGATGGCAGAACGAAGCGGCGAGTAAGGGTGTATGGCAGTCCGCCGCCCTATGAACCGCCGGATTTTGTGATTTTGTAGGATGCTGATGTCAAAGTTTGACATTAAAATTAAGTTATCCACTCTCAAGCGGTTCGTTTATGAACGTTTCTCTTACCCCTGAATTAGAGCAGTTTGTTCACGAAAAGGTTAGAAGTGGCAGATATCTCTCTGCTAGCGAAGTGGTGCGGGAAGCATTGCGGTTGTTAGAGGAGCGCGATCGTCTCTACCAGGCAAAGCTAGCAGAGTTGCGGCAACATTTGGCGATTGGCATTGAGCAGGCAGATCGGGGTGAATGGATGGAGGATGACGATGTGTTTGCTGAGTTGGAAGCCGACATTGAGCAAATTGAAGCCAATCAACGGCGTACAACGTGAGGGCTAAGATGGCTCGCTGTCGCTTTACCCCGCTTGCCAAACAAGATTTGAAAGAAATCAACCGCTTTATTGCCCTCGATAATCCAGATGCGGCTAGACGATTTATTGCACTGATCAAGCAAAAGTGCCAAACTCTGGCAGATTTTCCAGAGATGGGGCGATCGTGGGATGACCTAGGTGTTTCCCTTCGCAGTTTTCCGGTGGGTGATTATTTGATCTTTTACCGTCCTGGTATGAAGAGCGGTATTGAGGTGATTGCTGTGGTCAGTGGATATCGCGATTTAGAGGCGTTGTTCTTAAAACGTTTACTGGATTCAGGCGATGAATAAAGGGGACAAGCAATCCGGCAATAAGGTTTTGGAGATTGCAACGAATTATAAAGTTGGTGTCGGTTTTCTCGCGGGGAGGAAGGAGGAGGTTGTGGAAGAAAAGTGGCGAAAATGAATGTAAATGTAATTTTTTTGGGGTGGATCGTTATGAGAATTTGAGTATAATGGCGATAGTTGAGAAATTTGGTTGAAGTTCATTTTGTATCTGCAAAATGTAAATGATTGTAAATCAGCTTCTCCGTAGTCGCTCGCAAACGAACCTTGAAAACAAGATATATCAATGTTTCCAAAGGCATAGGGTTCGATATAACCCTTTCCCCGCAAGGGGACGGAAACGTAGTATGTACTGAGTGACTGCACATGTCGAAGCGCGTTCGATATAACCCTTTCCCCGCAAGGGGACGGAAACGCTAAACAGTTGAGGCATTATGGACTAGATCGCGTTAGCTGTTCGATATAACCCTTTCCCCGCAAGGGGACGGAAACGCAAGGAAGTCCATAGCGGAGTGATGCCTAAGGCTAGAGTTCGATATAACCCTTTCCCCGCAAGGGGACGGAAACTCACCATCCTCATCGTAAACATCGTACAAGGCATCAGCCGTTCGATATAACCCTTTCCCCGCAAGGGGACGGAAACCCATTAGGTTGGTTTGCTTGTCGTACTCCAGGATTACATGTTCGATATAACCCTTTCCCCGCAAGGGGACGGAAACTAGGTTGTATACGCTGGGCTTGTATACACCTTGTTTACAAGTTCGATATAACCCTTTCCCCGCAAGGGGACGGAAACACATCATCGATGGTAGCTGAAATAACATCCGCTTTGTTGATCGGTTCGATATAACCCTTTCCCCGCAAGGGGACGGAAACCTTCACCAATGGTCGAAACCGCCGATCGCAGAAACGTGCGGCGTTCGATATAACCCTTTCCCCGCAAGGGGACGGAAACACGATCGCACGGTTGCCCTGGACAGTAGGGCACTTCAGGCACTGGGTTCGATATAACCCTTTCCCCGCAAGGGGACGGAAACGGGATTGACAGGTGGGATTGACCACCGGAGCCGGACGGTTCGATATAACCCTTTCCCCGCAAGGGGACGGAAACGTCCATTACCTCCTCTTCTGTGATTTCAAGAATATCGTTCGATATAACCCTTTCCCCGCAAGGGGACGGAAACCACTATATTTTAGAAGATCGTAGCCCGGTGGCGCATACTCGGTTCGATATAACCCTTTCCCCGCAAGGGGACGGAAACGAACGAGAAGCTACCATCGGTAGACTTGAGAAGCTGCTTGGTTCGATATAACCCTTTCCCCGCAAGGGGACGGAAACGTTTATAGTTTAAATAGTTCGATTGAAGTTTGAATCTTGTGTTCGATATAACCCTTTCCCCGCAAGGGGACGGAAACTCATTTAGAAATTCAGCCTCAACGACAGTAACAGCATTCTCGTTCGATATAACCCTTTCCCCGCAAGGGGACGGAAACTTTCTAACTTTGTTTTGCTTGTTCTGAGCAATCAATTCTTGTTCGATATAACCCTTTCCCCGCAAGGGGACGGAAACAGGGAGAAAAGGATTGCTCTGGGCTGTCCCGTTGTTTTTAGACGTTCGATATAACCCTTTCCCCGCAAGGGGACGGAAACGCGCAAAAGGACGTACAACCAAGCGATCGAAAAAGCAAACACAGTTCGATATAACCCTTTCCCCGCAAGGGGACGGAAACTCGCAGCCTTCCTGGAATCCGATCGCCGATACTTTCGCGCGTTCGATATAACCCTTTCCCCGCAAGGGGACGGAAACGGTTAAAGGAGGTGCTGCTTGTTGCAGGATTAAGCCCGATGGTTCGATATAACCCTTTCCCCGCAAGGGGACGGAAACATCAGGGTTCGTAACACCCACTGGGGGCATCGTTGCAGTGTTCGATATAACCCTTTCCCCGCAAGGGGACGGAAACTACGGCAAGCTCTTCATCATCAATTTTTATTAGACCGCCAGATACTCTGTTTAGGTAGCGAAAGCTCAACAGCGTGTACCATTGTTTAAGATGTTGAAGGGATTTCTGATGACCTCTGACAACACCGATTCTAAACAACGTTCATTCTTAAAAGTTATCTATCGTTTTCTTGGGGGGGCTACAGTTGGCACTCTTGTACTGCTCATCCCTCTGACATATGGGAGATTTAACGATTTGGGACTTGTTCAAGTAGGTGTCTCATCATTGCTAGTTATACTGTGCGGCTTACTATCAATTGTTTGGGGTGAAAAATTTATTGACGTGGTAATGCGAATGCTGAATGGTACTGGTCTCTCGACAAGTCCGATCGCCGACTCATAGGCTGCGCAAAGCCTTCCACTCAGTTTATAGAGTGACGATCGCAGTCGTATACGCTTGAAGCGATCGCCCAGGCTAAGATGAAGGAGTACGGCGGAAACGAGGTCAAGCCTATGGCAATTCGGCAGCGGCGTTACAGCAAGGAAGAGATAGCTCGGCGCGGGCAAGAACTCTATGAGTCAGGGATTCGGCAACAAGTCGAAGCCGGAAACGAGGGTAAAATTGTGGCGATCGACATTGAGACTGGAGATTTTGAAGTCAATGAAAATGTTGTGCCTGCAACTAATCAACTGTTTGAGCGACATCCCGATGCCCAACCTTGGGTAATTCGGATCGGACACCGCGCTGTCGATCATTTTGGGGCGCGAAGTCTGAAGAAAAGTCCATGATGCAAGGAGTCGTAAATTTACGGCGTGAAGCAACGCTGACTGTTGTTGTCGGTAACTCGAATCAGCAACTGCAAGCAATCGAAACAGTGATTGATACAGGATTTACTGGATTTTTGTCTTTACCCTCTGCGATCATTGCCACCCTGAATTTACCTTGGAGTGCATCTGATATTGTTACATTGGGAGATGGAAGCGAAACTCTGTTTGATTTGTACACTGCGACGGTAATTTGGGATGGGCAGTACCGCAACATTTATATCGCAGAATCAGAAACAGAACCTCTGCTCGGAATGGCAATGCTCTATGGTTATCGGTTACTGGTTGATGCTGTTGAGGGTGGTATCGTCAAAATCGAGGCTTTGTAAGCCTTGCTGAAAGCGATTGGTGTAGCACGGTCTAACAACACAGTGGAGCGGACGGTACAGATTCTTTGCGCTTCGTTCTAGTTCTGTCGCCGCCGTTCACTTTAGCCGTTAGCATCGTTCGATATAACCCTTTCCCCGCAAGGGGTCGGAAACAGGGTCAAGGCAAGGCTTTTCAGGAGTACAGGTAGGACTTTCAAGACCAATTCCCCGTGAGGGGACGGAGACAGGGAAACGGATGGTAGCTAGTCTGTCGTCCAGGTTTTGGTTTGAAGAAGAACGGATGGACGATCGGGTGTATCCTATTGATGCAAATGGGTCGATTTCCGTAGCGCGGGCATCTTGCCTGCCAGAGAGAGATTGGTCATGGAAATGCAAAAGTGGGATGCACCCTGAGCGATCGGCTGGATGAGATTCGCAGATGGGTAAGCGATCGGCTGGTGCAAAAGCGACTAAAGATCTCCCTTGTACGTAGACGACCAACCAAACAACTTTCGCAATCGCTGAGAAGGATTAAATTTGAAACAGTATCCCTCGCGCTCCGGGCGAATATAAAACGTTCCAAAATTCCTGAGAGAAACACTCTCACCCTGCTTGAGCGATTCATAAATCTCCTCCAGCATCCCATCCACGATCGCCTCAACCGTTTCCATATCCTCGAGTGCGAGTCGCAACCCGTTTCATTAACTGCTGTTTATCTAAGCTCATAGGAACCTCGATCGATTGATAACGTTTGGGCGATAGGCAGAATCCATTCTCAGTCGATCGTAAACTCTGTTAGATCCCCCTAGCCCCCTTAAAAAGGGGGGAACCGGATTCAAGGGGGATCGTCCCAGGCTAGCCAAGCAAAGATCAGGTTTTAAAATACGCCCTAATCAACAGGGCAAAATGGTGGACAAATCATTTTGGATTCACGACCTTACCTCAATCTTCTCCTTGCTCATCCCGTAAAGCGGCAGCACTTTTTTCGAGCCTGCTATTTGCATCTTTAACCAGTTGCAGGTGAGTTGCACCGGATAAAAGCTGAGCAACGGCGACGATCGCCCCTTCTGGACTTTGACCCGGTGGCAGCAGCATATCCCCCCGTAGAAGAACGATCGCGCTTACGGACATCATCACCAGAGAGAGGTTAAAAGTGCATTTAGCTTGCCGTAGATGCTCCAGGGCAATTCGCTGGCGGATCGCCTTTACTGAAGGAGAACCCTGATCAGGGCAAGGGTGGGGCGATCGAGGTTGGGAAGGGTGTTGAGATCGAAGCACTTTAACAAGCTGGTGGAATCGGTTCATGGTTGGCATCCTCAGAGAAGATTGATCTATTTATGGGCGATCCAGGCGATTTGAGCCAGGGAAACTGAGGGCTTTTAAGAAGGAAGTTAAGGAATGGCTCTGAGAAGTTTCGATGAGGTGATCTGTGCTGGGTGTTGGTTTGCTGACTGGCAGGCAAGATGCCCACCCCACAAGAGTTAAAGGTTGTTTGCGGATGGGAGGCTGCACTCTGGGGAGATGAAGGAGGCTCGATCGCTTGTCTTCCCTCTTTTGCGAGAAAGTCCCTTAAAATCAGGGAAAGTCCTGTTTTTCTCCTGATCTTTCTGATTCAGCCAAATCCCTTAAACCCCGTTTCGTTACTGCAATGACTTCAAAACGCGATCGAGGCCGCATTCTCACTTTAGAAGGTCTGAGCCGATTGGAGCAGGCGATTCGTGCCTGGGAAGTGGAACATGAACAGCGATGCACTCAGGCAAAATTGAGAGATCTGACCATTGTGGAGAAACCACCCAATGGACTAGACCCAGGTACGATCAGCAAGATTTTAGAGGCAGAGAAGGGGGTAGACCCTAAATCTATTCGCTGCCTGTTTACGACCTTTGGTTTGGAACTGAGTGAGGAGACGGATCTGGTGACGGCTTCTCGGTTGCCGATTCAGGCAGATCCTAACTTTGTGGGACGGGATGGGGCGATCGCGGATTTGAATCGGTTGGTCGAGCGGCAGGTTAAGGTGATTGTGATTCAGGCGAGGGGGGGAGTTGGCAAAACGACACTGGCGCGGAAGTATTTACAGCAAAAATTTGATTCAGTGCTGGAGTTCCCGATCGCCAAGGAAACGAAGGACATTGCTTCGATTGAAAGCCTGATTGAGGAGAAGTTGCGGCAACTGGATGAGGAACCGGGACGGGAGTTTTTTGTATCCCTCGATCGGCTGAAACGCAAACTCCAGAAGGAACCGATCGGGATTCTGATTGATAACCTGGAACCCGCTCTGGATGCGGCGGGAAAGTTCATTGAACCCCATCGTCGCTATGTGGAACTGCTGCGGGTGTTGGCTGATCCTGCGGTGCGATCGTTGACTTTGATCACCAGCCGAGAACGGTTGCATGAACCCAGTGTGAAGGTGCAGCACTATCCTTTGAGCAGTTTGGATGTGGCAGCTTGGGAGCGGTTTTTTCAACTCCAGGAACTTCCAACTGATACGCCTGCATTGACAAGTCTCCATCATGCCTATGGGGGGAATGCGAAGGCAATGGAGATCGTGTGTAGTGCAATTCAAACGGATTACAACGATGATATAGAGTCCTATTGGCGAACCAATCAAGATGATTTGCTAATTGAACGAGATTTAGAAGATCTGGTGACACAACAGTTCGATCGCCTACAGGAAACTGATCCAGATGCTTATAACCTGCTTTGCCGAATGGGTTGCTACCGCTATCAGGATGTACCCACTGTACCGATCGAGGGTTTGCTTTGTCTACTGTGGGATGTACCTGAGAATCGGCAGAGGCGCGTGATCAAAGCGTTGCAGGAGCGATCGTTAGTGGAGTGCGAAGATGGAGAATATTGGCTGCATCCAGTGATTCGGAGTGAGGCGATCGAACGGTTAAGGGGAAGTGAATGTTGGGAAAAAGCGCATGCTGAATCGGCTGCATTTTGGAAACAAAACAATCAAAATTTATCTGATCCTGATGCGGGAATTCAGAAATTAGAGGCTTATTACCAGTACATTAGCATTGAGGAATGGAATAAAGCTTCTGAAGTATTGTTAGAAAACGTAGATGAAATATTTTTTATAGAAAAGATGCGTGACTTTGGATACATCCAAACCTGTATGGAGGTGACAAAGTTTCTATTAGAGCAAGGAAGATTTGCAATTCCAAAAGGTTGTCAAGGAAACCTATACGCCTTTCTAGGAGATTTACATACGATCGCTGGTGACTTTCAAAGTGGAATAAGAAGCTATCAGGAAGCTTTGAGGTTTCAGAAAGACGTTAAAGATAGAAGAGATTTTTATGTAGACACCACCGGAGCTTTAGCACTCCTTTATCTTAATTTAGGTCAGAATAATGACTCGACCAAATTGTTTGAGGACACTATTCAATATGCTGAACAATTAAGATCTACAAGGGGAGCTTTTTTAACCTATATTCACGCTTGTTTATCATTATTACATTACTGGGAAGGTAATTCTGACAAATCTTGGAATCATTTAGATCTTGCCACTAATTTTCAGAATGATCTTGAGAATTGTCATTATACATGGATTAGAACATATGGTTTTTATCATCTCGGTAAAGCCTTAACTAATCATGGACGACTAGCTGAAGCAAGAGAGACATACCAGAAATTAGAGCATTATTCTAACCAGTTTTTTAATCTTCAAGCTAGAGGTTATATTCGGAATGGACGTGGAATGATTTTCTTTCAAGAAGGCAGATTAGAGGAAGCCATTGAAAAATATCAGGAAGCAACCAAAATTTTTCATAATATTGGAGCTAAGTTTGACGAAGCCGAAGCTTACTATCAGCTTGGATTAACTTATCAAATAATGGGGAAAGACGAGGAGAGTAAAAAGAACTTTCAAAATTCAATTCAGCTTTTCACTGAAATGGAAGCACCGAAACAGGTGGAACGAGTGAGGCGATCGATGGAGGAAGAAAATCAATAATGGAAGAACTTTTTGCACTGAAAGATTTGTTGCTTAAAGGTGATATTGCAGGAGCATTAGTACTGGTTGAAGAACTGGAAGAAATGAGCCGAGATGACAAAATCAGTACCATCAGCAGTTACGCTCGGATTCTGCTCTTACATCTAATCAAGCAACAAGCTGAAAACCGCACAACTCGATCTTGGGATGTTTCGATTCGTAACTCAGTTTCAGCCATTCAAACAAAAAATAAACGGCGCAAATCAGGAGGGTACTACCTGACCCCGGAAGAGTTAAAAATGGCTCTAGAAGAAGCCTATCCCATCGCAATAAATACTGCCTCTCTGGAAGTCGCTGAAGGACGCTATGAACCAGATGAACTGGAACAGATGGTCGATCGCACTCAAATCATCGATCGTGCCTTTGAGCTGATAATACCTTCAAACTGATAACTTCTTCAGACTGACTCAAAGCTTACAGGAGTAACCAGCAATGTAATTCCCTGCCTGTCTACAACCCGTACCGATTCCCCTACTTCAATCCTCTCGCAACTCGGATCAGCTAACGCAGCTTTCCAATAGGTTCCTTGATACTTAATCCGTCCCGGTTGATGAAGCGCGATCGGTTTATCGACAATCGCGTAGTCGAGTGAGTTTGTTTTTGGCAATAACATCATCATTTGATTTTAGCCTAATCCAAAAGTTTGATTGACCTCAGTTTCAATTTTTTGAAGCCAACAAACCAGTGAACATCCAGAGGTTAAGCAGGAACTTAAGCCAAACCAGAAGAAATGGAAAAAACCCAGAGCCGATCGCTCCTTCAGGCGGGAGCGTTCCATTTATGTAAATTATGTAAGTTGAGCAACTTCCGTAGCGCAGGCATCTTGTCTGCCAGTGAAATATTTGTCGTATAAGCGCAAAATTGGGATACATCCCCCTCAGACAATATGGAATTTAACGGTTGGGCTGAGGCCGCTCGCTTAAGATCAGGAAATTGCCTTATCTTCCCGAAAACCTGACTTAACTTCCATCCCCACCGGCTAAAAACGATCGCACTCAACACCAATGAGTAGGAGCGATCGAGTTTTCAAGGCAAATTTTAAGGCAGAAATTTTTCACTTAATGCCTGCTCGATCGTAAACGGAGGAGACTCAGGAAAAAGATCGATCGGTAGTCCAGTTTCGTCTGCTGCGTTCTCTCTTGCCAAGTCGTAACATTCCAAAAATACTGACTCACAATAGGGTTTCAGGCTGGGGCTTTCCTGGACTCGCTTTTGAATTGCCCGACGGCTATTGCGAATTGAACTTTTCCAACTGCCGCTGCGCCGATCGGGTTGGTAGTTCCATTTGAGCAAGTGGAGCAACAACACACTCAAATAGGATTCGATCGCCCGCTTCTGGCTTTTTCCCATCGACTCGATTTCGTCAACTAAATTGGTCACATCAAGCTCAGACAAACGACCCTCCGCCAACAAATAGGCTGTCTCTGTTAGCCATTGATAAAAATCCCGATCGTATAAGGTTTTGTCCATGCTCGCTGGCTCAATTGCTTTCTGCTTTGGGTTCTATTCCTATTCTGACCGATCGCCTTCCTCCCTCACTGCGTCAAACACCACTTTGAACTCGGTATGTGGCATTTGCTGCCGCCAAAATTGACAATGCCCCTCAGCATCCGATCGACGATGAAACCGTCCAATCACCACCCACTGTTGCGTTGGCAATAGGCGAACTACCGCCCAATGCTTCAGGCGTTCTTGATAGGTCATAATAATTTTGTCTCCATGCGAATTGGAGCTAGAGCCAGTACACCGGAGCCTAGGAAACTTGGGAGTGCTGGCTTTTAGCTTTATAAGCTTAATACTAAGATACTTTAGTACCTAATTGATACTAAGATACTTTAGTATCAAAAGGAAGTATTTATCTTGAATAGTTTATGTTGGGGGCAGACGTTAACGATGCTTCTGACTGTGCCACGCGATCAATTCAAAGCTTATGTAGAACGAGATCTCCAGCGACGCTTCAAGGCGATCGTTGCTTATCAAGGCAAGGATATTAGCCAGGTCATCTCAGAATTAATTGAGGAGTGGGTTAGACAAAACGAGCCGCGAATGATTGAAGAGTTGCAGCAACGCCAAGGGCGATCGGATGAGGCTTAACAGTCGTCGCACTCTTCAACTACCGTAAAGGCAAGCAAGTACTAACAAATCGTAGAAATTTAGCAGTCTCTGAGCGGGGAATTCGCAATGAAACCCATTAAAAAACGAATTGTCACAGATGAATCTATGCAACCCCTTGCAGTGATCATCGACTATCAGGATTGGCAGGCGATCGAAAAAATCTTGGAAAATTATCAGCAGCAGCAAGACACAGACTCAGACCTAGCTGCCTATGCAGGTGTCATTCAGTTAACGGTTGATCCATTGGAATATCAACAGCAAATTAGAGATGAATGGTCGTGAGTCAGCCTCTCATTGTATTTGACACAAATATTGCTTTGTATCACTTAGGGCGATCGCGCTTCGTAAACAACATCGTCTGAAATTGCCAGATGCGATCGTCTCAGCAACGGCTCAATCCCTTGATGCAGTGTTATTGACCAACGATCTGAAGTTGTCCAGCATGACGGCTCTCCGCACTCAATCGTTACCCATTCAATGATTACCCGCTCCGGAGGTACAAGTTTATTGGTAAACCAGTTGTTACAAAAGAGTGAATGGTAATCTGCGATCGACTGATCCTCTGCTTTAATCATGCGACGAATCCGTCAACTGCTTCCCATCCTATTCATTATTCTGATGCTGACACTAGCTGCCCAGTCCATCCGGCGTGAACTTCAGGAGTATAGCCTGCAAGATGTATGGCAAAGTGTCACAGTCATTCCTAAATCTCGCCTTCTGAGTGCGTTCACTCTAACCGGGTTGGGCTACCTCTCCATCACCGCCTACGATTTATTGGGCTTCCGCTACATTCGTCAGTCCCTTTCCCCCCTTAAAATTGGCTTTACTGCTTTCCTCAGCTATGCGATCGGCAACACGGTCGGCTTCACGCTGCTCTCTGGAACTGCCATTCGCTATCGGTTTTATTCGCCTTGGGGAGTTTCTCCCGTTAACATCGCTAAAGTCATTGCGTTTACCCATCTCAGCTTCTGGTTGGGTATGTTTTGCATTGGTGGATTCGTTTTTTTAGCAGAACCCCAATCGATTCCTCAGCTTTTGAACCTGCCGCTACACTCTACGCTGCCCGTTGGCATTGCCTTTCTGTCGATTGTTGGGCTGTATCTGCTGCTGAGCCTTTGGGTGAGAAAACCCTTACGCATTCGCGGTGAAGAATTTATTTTGCCTTCGGTTCCTCTTTCCATTGGGCTAATTGCAGTGACGATCGTAGACTGGACAATGGCTTCAGGAGTTCTGTATTCCCTGCTGCCTGGACTTTCTTTGTCCTACCTCAAGTTTTTTGGGCTATACGTTTTGGCGATGGTGGCGGGAGTGGTGAGTACCGTTCCTGGAGGGTTGGGCGTATTTGAAACGGTGATTCTGTTACTTCGTCCAGATTCTACCCCAGCCTCAGAGGTATTAGGGGCACTGCTAGCCTTTCGGTGCATTTACTTCTTTCTGCCTCTATTGGTGGCGATCGGACTGATGCTAATCTTTGAAATACGCCGCCACCGCTCTTCCAGCCAAAAACCGAAACAGCAATAAGCCCCTTAAACAATTCTTTTGATTCTGCTGCACCACAAGATGGCTCTTACAAGTGATGTTCATTTGATTAAGCCACACTACTCCCCACTCCCTACTCCCCACTCCCCACTGTGGTCTACCCATCTGAAAACTGCTGTAACCCTGCCCCTTGGACTCCTCAACCGACTCAAGACGGTTCCTTTACCTTCTTTTCCAATGAATTTGGCGAAACCTTTCACAGCAGCCAGGGAGCCAGAGCCGAAGCCTTTGACAAGTTTGCCAGAGCCACTGATTTAATGCAGATTGCCACCCGCAACAAGCTCTGCTTACTCGATGTTTGCTACGGGCTGGGATACAACACGGCGGCCGCCCTAGAAACCATTTGGGCAACGAATCCAAACTGCACGATCGACCTATACGCATTGGAACTGGATGCATCTGTGCCCCAAGCGGCGATCGTTCCTCCACTGATTACGGTTTGGTCGTCTGAGGTGCAAGCCATTCTTCAACAAATTGCCCTGGCTCATCACTGTAGTACGCCTCACTTAAATGCAACCTTGCTGATTGGAGATGCCCGCCAAACGATTCAACCGCTTCGTCACCAAGGTATCCAGGCAGATGCCATCTTTTTCGATCCGTTTTCGCCGCGTCGCTGTCCTCAGCTTTGGACAGTCGAATTTTTTGCTGAAGTTGCCCATTGCTTAGCCCCGTTCGGTAAATTGGCAACCTATTCGCGATCGGCTTCTGTCCGGGCTGCCATGCAGGAGGCTGGCTTACAAATTGGCTCTATCCCCCTGGGAGAGACCTATCAACCCCATGAA
>PVWD01000131.1 GCA_003003615.1 filamentous cyanobacterium CCP2
CCGCCACTCTAACGGCAACCCCTGAAACTGCGGCACATACAACGCCAGCAAGAGCAACGCCATATAAAGTCCCAAAAATGCCAGGGAGACTGATGTTTTTCCCTTAAACAGATTATCTGCCGTTGCCCCTTTTCGCAGCAGAAAGCGACCCGTTCGATTGCCCCACCGAAACGCCAAAATTCCCAACAGAACGGTAAAGATTGCCTCAAGCCACATCGTTTCGATCGCATCTCCGGTTAGATTGCTAGATTCAAGGCAGGCAGGAATGGCACAATGCAGGTTAGCCATCTTTAGCTATCTACTGATCATTACCCAACTGTTTATTACAACTGTGCCAACCCATGAACCTTGACTTATTGTTCAACATTGGAAATCTGTTTGTCCTCCCCTTTTGGGTGCTAATGATTTTTCTGCCCAATTGGGGGTTTACCCGGAAGGTGATGAATTCTTTAATACCGTTCATTGCTTTGGCGGGGCTGTATGTTTACTTATTTGTCAATAGCCTTGACCCAGAGACAGCCCAAGCCTTTTCCAACCCGCAGCTCGGACTGTCAGACCTCGCCCAACTGTTTGCGGCTGAAAAGGTGACACTAACCGGGTGGGTACATTTTTTAGTCATGGATTTATTTGTTGGACGGTGGATTTACTGGGAAGGGCAACGTACTGGCATTTGGACAGTTCATTCCCTCATTCTCTGCCTGTTTGCTGGGCCAATGGGTCTGCTATCGCACATTCTGACCCAAGGATTTACAAAACTGTTTCGATCGGAGAGTTCAGCAGATGTAGTGGAGGACGTGGCAGGATAGGGAATAGGGAGTGGGGAGTAGGGAGTAGGGAATAGGGGGTATTTCTGTAGCGCAGGCATCTTGCCTGCCTGTCAAGCTCTGATGGGGTAGGATCTTGCCTGCCTGTCAAGCTCTTGTAGAGTAAGCGTCTTGCCTGCCTGTCAAGCTCTGATGGGGTAGGATCTTGTCTGCCTAATCTAAAATTTGTCTGTATCACTTTCCAAACGTTGAAGTTTAGAAGTCAAAATCGCAAGTATGGCTGAATCATTGACAGTTCCTAAAGAGATTACGTTTCAGCAGGCGATCGAAGTGACTCAATCGCTGATGGGGCAAATGGAACAGGGAGAATTAACCGAAGCGGAGATTGCATCGATAATTACCCAACTAGTTCGCAGTGAAAATGGGGCACGGGGCTTCTTTGTGACGTACCTGACGGACGATCGCCCCTTTGCAGATCAGCCTTCTCCTGCGGTTATAGAGGCTCTTCAGTCTTCGCCGGAAGTTGTATCAGAACTGTTGGTGAAAAATTTGGCAATGTCTACGGGCATGGCCATTGCCCATCGCCGTAACGAAAATGAGGCAATGGCCCAGGGTTCCGATCGGGTGCAACGGCGCACAATTCACCTGATTGAACTCACTCAGCTTTCAGAGGTGGCGGAGAAGGCACAAAAACTCCATGAAAGTACGGTGACGGGGCAGGGAGACTATCAAGCGTTTCTCGATCGCTGGGGGTATGATGCAGAGCAACGGCAGTCCATTCAACTGGCGGTGAAGCAAGTGGTGCGGGAAACGCTGGATTAGGGGTTTACCCTTTCGGATGAATTTTTCCTGGCAAAATGCTCCATCAGCAAGCGATGCACAAAAATATAGCCGCCTCCTACCTTCTGTAAAAACGTGAGTTGGGCGGCAGAGTTGAGAAATTGGGCATAGTTCCAGGGCATGCGGCGATCGAGCCAGAAGGTAAACCGCAGGGAAAGATGAACGATACAGGCAGATCCGCCTAGGCTGAGGCTGATCAGCACTCCAAGCATGGTGGCAAAGTAGTAAGGCATCGGGATTCCTAACAGGAGGGCGGCGATAGATAGGGTAGTTGAACCAATGACTGCGGTGAGCAAGAAGTTTTTAGCCGATTCCCAAATGCCCTGATTGGGGAAAGTTTTTGTTTCAACTTCAGAGCTTGCACTCAGCCCAGTTAAAATCCCAGACGTTATCCCAGTAATTAAACCGCTGAGAATGGCGATGGGAAGGGTTGTGGTTAAGGCTCCGATCGCATGAAATGTAAGTCCTGAGATAACTCCCACAGGAAGCCAGAAAATCAGCTTCGTTTTGATTGCACTCCATGACCAGCGCAATTTTTCAGTCGGTGAAAGGACGTTTTCAGTAAACTCTCCCCCCGTCAGCCGATCCATTATTCCTGCCACCACCCCACTCAATAGGCCCAAAAAGATGCCCAGCGAGACCCCACTGAGCAGCCCTCCCAGCAGCCCCAGGGTTGCGCCAATGGACAAAGCTGTACTCATCGTAAATACCCACTTTAAAAGAATGGCTTGAGTTGGACTCGGAGGCATCTGTTCTGCCCAGAGAACCGTCCAGACCATTACCGCCTGAACCATGAGCGTCACGCCCAATGCAATCAGCCCTGCCATTAGCCCGCGTTCTAGCCCAAAAGCAAAACCCGTTGAGATGCCATACAGCAGTGCCAAAAATATCCCCAGGGTTGAGGCACTGATGCCCGCATACAGCCATCTTTGAAAAGCGGTATGTAGCCAACTGCGATGGAGCCGCTCAATTAGAACGATCGTTTGGGATTGGCGGATCATTTGCTGTGCCAGCCAACTTAACCAGCGAATCGTTTGCTGCTGGGAATAGAGGTTAGCTGTCCCCTGCCGTTGAAACATCCGATCGATGTAGGCATCAAACACCTGGCTGCGGCGTTCGGCTAGCACCTGGGTTCGGGGCAAATCTTCGACTGCAATGCCCTGATATGCCAACACCATCATGTTGAGCAATAGGGGAGACTGCGCCAGTTCCCGTAGGGCAGCATCCTCCTGAAGGAGTTGCTTTAAACCCGACAAATCGGTGCTGAGACTGTCGAGATAAAACTGAATTTGTTCCGGCGTGAGCGAGCGCAGGTAAACCGCCGCTTGGACATTTAGGCGATGCGATAAGGCTTCATAATCTCGAATTCGGCTGCACACCACCAGTTCCGTACTGTATTCCTGCTGAAACTGGTTAATTGCCACAACGCAAGCATCTCGGAACGCCGATCGCACTTCATCCAGCCCATCCAGCAGCAGCAAAAGCTGTTGATGTTTCATCCACGCCCGCCCCACCCGCTTTGGAACTTGATATTTAATATTGAGTTCTTCCACCACCCACTGGGCGATCGGTTGAGTGGAACCTGCCCATGATGAAAGATTCAGGACAACTGGAATCAGGTGTGCCACATCCTGCTCTGCCCGCGCAATCAAATCTCGTGCCAGTTGTAAAAGGGTTGTCGTCTTGCCTGCACCGGGTTCTCCCAAGATCAGGAGCGATCGACCTGTGCCCATCTGGTCAAAAATTGAGCGAATTTGCGTTCCCTGGGGTAAATCCCGCAAGGGGTAGTTTGCTGCAATGGCCACATTCCAAGGAGCCGAAACCGCATTCGATCGTGCTTCCAACCCCAATACAATCAATACCTGATCCTGCAAAGAGGTTTCCAAGACCCCCTTCACCCAAAAGTTTTTTACCTTATTAAGCAAAGCCTGTCGGTTGCGGTATTCCTGGCTGGTGAGGTCGGGCTGGGTTGAGGGGGCGGGTCTGCTGGCGAGGGAGTGCGCTGGAACTTGGGGTAAGCGTTGGACGAAAGTGGGATGGGCGACGGGAGGTAGGGTTTCCGCTTGTGGAGATTGGTGAACGGTAGGTGTTGCTTCCTGGGGAGTAAGTTCAAGGGTGATTTCAGAGGCGGCGATCGGTTTCAGGTTGAGTTCCCGAAAGGCGTTCAGGGCATGGGTGGCGGTGGGGTAACGATGGCGATAGTCATAACGCACCAATTTATCCAAAAACCCAGCCAGCTCCGGGGAAATCACCAACCGATCGCCCAACGCACCGCAGCAAACTTCCCCCGTCTGGACATCTCTAGGCAAACCGATCGCTGGAATCCCGCTAAGAGCTTGCAAAGCCACAATTCCTAGAGCGTATAAATCGCTGCTAAAGTGCGGCTGCGAGGAAAGCTGTTCGGGGGGCATATAGCCTGGAGAACCCACCACCACCGTGAGGGACGTTTGCCCCAGGGTTCCTGTTTGAGTGGTGACTTGTTTAACGGCTCCAAAGTCAATCAAGACAAAACGGCGATCGGGGCTGCGGTGAATGATATTGGAGGGTTTAATATCCCGGTGGATCACGTTTTGCTGATGCACAAAGGCCAGGACTTCCAGCAAATCCTGTAATAGGGCAATGACTTCTGGTTCCTGCAACTTGCCTCGCCGTATCAGTTCTTCCTGTAAAGATTCTCCCTCCACCAAGTCTTGCACCAAATAAAATTCGCCTGCCTGCTCAAAGTGGGCCAACAGTCGGGGAATTTGGTCATGATTTCCCAGGTGATATAGAATTTGGGCTTCCAGATCAAATAGCCGCTTGGCCGCCTGCAACGAATCCTCCATGTTCGATCGCGGCTTAAACTGTTTCACAACGCAAAGAGGCTGCCCCGGCAAATGGCGATCGGTTGCCAAAAACGTTTGGCCAAAGCCCCCTTCGCCTAGTGGTCTGATGAAATAATATCGACCTGCCAGTACAGCTTCCATGTAAAACAGGCTACCAAATCCCTAAAAGGCTAGAGAACTGCATCGGTAAAGTTTCAACAATCTAGATATTTCTCTAGATATTTTGATAAGCATAGCTCTACAAGCCATCTCTGTAGATAGGATCGTTGTAGCAAAGCAATCCTAATCTGTAGCAATCTCCCCATCGTGACATGGACATCGATCGCGTGCTGAGCTATCGGCTTTTACAACAGCTAACCCATTCTGTGATGACACCGTTTCAGGAGTGGTTGTTGGCGCATCCGGTTTGGAATTGGCTCTTTACGCATCCGGTTTGGCTAGTGGGGCTAATTATTCTCTCATTATTTTTGTTTATTGGGTTACTAGGGGCGATCGCTCAGTTGACGGAAACCGTGTGGCTCGCTATTTTGCAACTCCCGTTGAAGCTCGTGCAATTGATTTTTGTTGGCATTCTGGCATTGTTTAGGCTGCCTTTTCGCCCCAAGCTGACTGCTTCACCTAGCCCAAACCCAGAAACGCAAACCGAACGGCTCACCCTGATTCTAAATCGGCTGGAGGCCCTGCGGCAGGAACAGGACGAGTTGCTAAGCGAAGTGCGATCGATCCTTGCCATCCAGTCATCCGAGTCCAAGCTGGATCATCTCAAAATCAAACAATAAAATTGCGTTCAAGCATCCTGCTGCTCAGGCGTGTCGTGGCTGGTTCCCTGCATTTCCTTAATGTCAAAGAGGCTAATCAGCACTCCGGCGATCGGAATCGAGAGGAAAACACCCACCAGCCCAGCAATTCTAGCTCCAACCAGTAGGGCAAAAAACAGCACCACTGGATTCATGTTGATAGAGCCTTGCATAATCCGAGGCATGAGCAAATTTTCCTCAATTTGCTGAAGCAAAATGCAGCCAACCAGCACCTTCAGGCTCAGCCAGATTCCCTGCGGCAAAGTGATGATGGAAACCAGCGTAATGCCGATCGTCGCGCCAATGCCTGGAATTAAATCAAACACCCCGGCAGTCGTTGCCAACACTAATGCATAGGGAATTTGCAAAATAATAAAAACCAGAAACGCCGACAGACCAAAAAAGATGGACAGTAACAGTCGTCCCCAGAAGAAACCCAGAAAATTTTGGCGAATGGCGTGGGTTAATCTATCTTGAAAATGGTTGGGAAACCGTTGCAGGATGAAGTTCCATAACCGCGCCCCATCCAGCAGCATGAAGAAAGAAATGACTGCAATGATAATCAGATTCAGCACATTGGCAAGAATGCTTTGCAACGCAGTTAGCCCGAACCCCAGCGTAGAAAGGGCTTGGGTTTGCAGTTGTTCCTCAATGGTGGTGAAGTCTACATTCAGGTTCCATCTGGCCAAAATTTCCTGTAGACTGTCGAGCAAGGAAATGGCAGTATCGGTCAATTGCGGAGACTGATCCAACAATTGTTGGGATTGAGAAACGATCGCCAGTCCCAACGTTGCTGTTAGCCCAGCCACAATTAAAAGGCTAAGCACAAATACCGTAATGACAGCCGGGCCACGCGGCATGAAGCGACAAACCCACTGCACCGGATAATTCAACAGAAAGGCAAATATTCCAGAAAAGATAAAAATGACTAGAATAGGTTCAAAATAAGCTAAAACCTGAGCAATTCCCCAACCCAATGCCAAAAAAAGCAAGTATCGCAGCAATTTGGAGTTATTAAGCTGATCCCAAAAGCTGCTTGTTTTCTGTGACTCGTTCATAGTCGGATGGCCACCCTTTTTACATCCTTCTGCTAATCCGAAGGAATCATGAATTTTAAGGCGGAGAATGCTGTCGTCATTGGAGTTTTCAGTGAGGATTATTTGGGGAAATAAATAATTGGATGCCAACTCCGTCGAATCAGTTCACCGGCAAAACTAGGTACTGACAGTTCTACCAGCTTGCCAACACTGTCAGAGGAAAGCGTGATGGCACTGATATCGTATTCCTGCGCCGCCATCAAAATTTCCAATACACGATCGCCGTGCAACACCTGATAATTTGCTTCTAAACCCAGGCTAGCCATGTCCGCTTGCAACGCTTCCAACTTTGTCTTTGCCGTTTTAGATGCTTCTGCACTCACTAAAGCCGACAAGTCCCGCCTGCCACCACCTTCAACAACCCAACACAGCAAGCACTGCTTTAAAGCTCCTGAAGAGGAATTCTTTACCCGTTGCTTAATTTGTTCCACCAAAAAATCAGCGACCTTACTGCCATCGTAGGGAATCAGGAAATAGCGAAACAGATTTCGGCAGCGCAAGTCTAACTCGCCAACCATGTAAGTTGACAACAGTTGAGGACGAAACACCATCAGCGGAATCTTAGCCTGATTACACAAAGCAACAGCAGTGCTACCAAACAGCTTTTCGGTTAATAAGCTGCGGCTCTGCGTCCCTACTAAAATAATGTCACATTTATAAGTTGAGGCGGTGCTGAGAATCCGCTCTACATGTTGCCCAGCCTGCACTTCTACATGAACATCTACCCCATCTGGAACGTTTTGAGTTGCCACAGAGAGCCGATCGCGGGCAGTCTTAATAGCATCCTCATCAGCACGAGGAACCGCTTTATCACCCGATAGAGGAACAATATGCAGAAAAACTATCTGTTTGATGCCACTTTCAGCCAAACTGGGGACGAAATTAACCAGACGATTTAAACCGTCTACGAAGTCCGTGCAGATCAGGAGGCGTTGAAACATGGTTATGTCAGGCGGAGTACAAGATAAATAAATCTCTCATAACCCTAACACCCCCAGACCTTTCTAGATAGTCTCTCTAGGTAGAGATAAATATTAGCCTTTTTGCTAAGGAGGAAACATTGTAACGGTGTATACGGTCAGATTCCACTCTTTTCCCACTCATTCTAAAAATAGGCTGGGATGTACAATGCCCACTCAACGCCATACTTGCGTTAGATGCACAAATTCAACTTTACAAATATTTCAGGTCGCTACAGCAGTACTAAAGGGAAGTTCGGTAAGAAGCGAAGGAACTATACCAGTCAAGCACTTAGCACAGCAAGAACAAAGGTTATCATTACGCGATAAGACACATTACACGGAAAAAGTCTGTTAAGGAACGAGTTGTCGCCCCGGCATCACCAGCTTCTTTCCCATCAGGAACAAAGCAAGAGAGGGAGGTGGCAACTACGCCAAGCTCAGAAGCTGGGGCCAGACTCGATGCCCCATTGGTGCTTGAGAAAATGCTTGTACATGGTTTCCCGTAGCATCATCTGTTCGTAGAGCTTAATGAGGAACTGTTGAGCCTGCTCGCGGCTCATGTGACCAACTTGATCCTGAAATGAACGCAGATTAAACTGCTGCTCTAGGGTAAGTTCGATAGGCTGATCCATTGTTACCTCCAAAAAGAAGTATGGGTGTTAAGGCAAACAGGCAAACTCTCTGAGTTAGCTCCTTTGGGGTAAACCCGAAAGGTGAAACGCGAGAAGGGTCGTGCTGCCCTTGATCAATGACCGGAATCTGAAGCTTGTGTATGAATGTGCCCAGAACCAGTCAAAAGCTATCCTTCAAGTATATTAAAAAAGATAACAATCGTTTGACAAAATGACCACCCCCTTAGGTGTATTTTTTAGTAAATCTCTAGACGTAGGCTATCCGCTTGGTTTTGGGTTAGTTGCATTACCTCGGCTGAACTGAATTGATTTTCAGGTTGTTCAAGTCAAATTTAGGTCTTTGTATCAAGCTCAACCCGATAAGAATGTTCTTTACGAACAAAACTCCATCTACCAAAACTGCCCCAACGCCCAATTGAGCCGCGATCGTCTAGATGTCATTTTCAACAATCCTTGCTACGACTATTCCGCAAAAAATTTTTGGTTCTATATTAATTATTTATGAAGAAAAATGAGAAGAGGTGATAACTCCTATCAGAAATCTGTATGGCTCAACAGCTTGCTTGCGGGTCAGGAAATAAAGTCAAGAAATGTAGCTGAATTTACAAAAAAATAAACAATTCTTGCCTGATTTTGCTTCAGTTAAAAGGTATACAAAATAAGATTTTCTGTTCTTAGTTTGCTCGACGAATTGCAGCAAAAGCGGCTTTTCTTAAGGATAAAGGCAGAATCGACAATCCTAGTCCGGTTAAGGCTTTGGGTAGATTAACCGATCGCCCTTGCCAAATCAGCTTGCGCCCTTCGGGTTGCCCCATATTAATAAGGCGTAACCCTAAAAGCAGTTGCGTTTCTGCAAGGCGCGTTTGACGAACCTGCTCCAATGTTTTAGATTCAAACTGATAGCTTTCTAGATAAAAAATCTTGTCTGTGAGATAAGGAATTGCCCGATGAATTCCCTGCTGTTCGGCATGAACGCGATACTCCATTAGGCGATCGTTTAAGTAATATCCAGTTTTTCCAATTAAGGCAAGCCGAACCAGTAAATCATTATCTTCGCAGTTCTGCATATTAGGGCGCATGTATCCAACGTCTAATAAGGCTTGTCGTCGGAATAAAGTTGCACCAATTTGTAAGCTTTGATGAACAAATACAGTCTCTAAAAGATCAGAAATAATTCCTTCTTTTAAAGTATTTCTTCTCCACTTTTGAGAGTTTCGATCGGTTGCTACACTATCTCTTTGGGTACGGTGATCAATAATCCAATGATCCGTCCCAACAAAATCAACCTGGGGATGGATGTCTAAAATATTTGCCGTTTTTGCCAAAAACTGAGGAGTGAGGCGATCGTCATCATCAAATTTGATGAAATATTCTCCCGTTGCCGCTTCAAACCCAGATCGCATATTGTTACTTTTGCCAATATTTTGTGAATGGCGAATGTAATGTACCCGTGAATCATCGGCATACTGTGCCATAACATCTGCTGTATCATCCCTGGAGCCATCATCACAAACGATTAATTCAAAGTCTTTCTCGGTTTGCTGGAGGACGCTGCTAATCGCAAGGGGAAGCAGTTGCGATCGGTTGTAGGTGGGAATACAAACACTAATTTTGGGCACGGTAGTAATTCCAGTTAAAGCAGAGGGAATAGATAAGTAGGCAACGGGTTTAACGATTGATTTGCTGGGTGATTTCAAAGAATTCTTCCTCAGATTTCCCAAAACAGTTATTGCTCTAACAGATTGACCAACTCTCTACTCAAAATGGCCTCAATTGCTATGAAAATTTTGATGATTTCCTCAACCTTTCCCTATCCTCCAACGCAGGGTGGCACCCAGGTTAGGACATTTAATTTATTGAAGTATCTTAGCCGTCAGCATCGAGTCACATTAATGACATTGCGCTCACCTGATGTTAGCGATGCAGAAATTGAAGCATTGCGGCAATGGGTTGATGAATTGGTAGTGTTTTCCCGTCCTGATTCGCAGCCTTCAGTCCTTTGGGCAAAGATTTCACGCTGGGCTGAGTTTGCTCAAACGGGTACGCCATCTAACGTGCATGCGATTCATATTATGCAGGCCCAAGACTGGATAGATCAGGCTGTTGCTGCTCATCAGTTTGATGTAATTACCTGTGAACACTGCGTTAATGAAGTATATGTGCGCCCCGAATGGCAGGCTCAATTACATACGATCGTGAACATTCACAGTTCGGTTTATGGAACGTGTAAAAACCAGTTGGCAACTGGAACCTCGGAGAATGTTTGGCGCGATCGGCTGAACCTGCCCTTACTATACCGCTATGAACACCGTTACTGTCAAAAATTTTCGGGTATTGTCGTCACCACGCCTGATGATGAGAAACAAATTCGCGTTTTCAATCCAAGTGCCCAGCTTGCAGTCATTCCCAACGGAGTCGATTTTTCCCACTTCCCTTATCGATCGGCTGATGTGAGTGGGCATCGCTTAATTTTTATTGGAGCAATGGATAATGTAGCGAATATTGATGCTGCCCGGTTTTTCAGCTTGGAGGTTTTTCCAATTATTCAGCAGCACTATCCCGATGTCACGTTGGAGCTAGTCGGGTCGCGTCCTGTGCCGGAAGTCAAGGCATTAGGGGAAATTCCAGGAGTTACCGTCACCGGGCAAGTGCCCTCAATGGCAGACTATCTGCATCGTGCGACCGTCTGCGTTGTGCCCATGAGAACTGGATTTGGTATCAAAAATAAAACGTTGGAAGCAATGGCGGCCGGAGTTCCTGTGGTGGGAAGCGATCGGGGATTAGAGGGACTCACAGTAGACGATGACAGTTCACCGCTTCGGGCCCTACGAGCAAATCGGGTAGAGGAATATGTTAGGGCGATCGATCGGTTGTTTGCAAATCCTTCATTGCGAATAGAAATTTCTCGGAATGCAAGACAGTTTATTGAGCAGAATTACACCTGGGAAAGTGCAGGAGCGCAATACGAAAAGATGATTTCTGGAAGATAATTGCGATCAGTTAACGCTGAGATTTTATCTTTTTTGGCATATCCAAAATAAAGAAAATGCAGCCAACGGTGAACAGCAAACTGCCAACCAGGAGAATGAATGCCCGAACAGAATGCACCGCCAAAAAGTTCAGGAGGGCATCAACTGTAAACAGGAGCGAACCAAACAGGAAAAACCAGTTGCCAAGTTGTGAGAACATACAGTGAATCTGCGAATCAAAGACCTAATAGTAACTTGGCCACATTAAGATAAGCTAGGATACTCAAAATATCAGCAGGCAACTTCTCTCTGTATGATCTCTTGACAAGGTTAAGAATATCTTATGATTTGTCAACTTGCCAAAGCTGTGCTGGAGTTTGTATTGAATTTGTCCGATTCACCAAACGCATCGACTACAATGCTGTTCAAGTCGGATAGTTCTAATCAGGTTCGCTTGACATGGAGAAACCTTGTTATTCGCTGCCGTCATCTATCCTTTGAGCGAAATCAATGAGCAACATTGAGGGAAAGTAGATGCTGCGAAATTTATACATTACAGCGATCGAGCCAGGGAGCGGTAAGTCGTTGGTGCTGTTGGGCATCATGGAACTGTTGTCAAAGCGGGTTGAGAAGCTAGGCTTCTTTCGTCCGGTGATTCATGATGGCGATCGGATGGATAACGATATTGCCCTGATTCGCAGTCGCTATCAGTTAGACTGTCACTATGAATGGCAGTATGCCCTGACCCGCCAAGAAGCCCAACAATTTCTAGCCAACGGACAGTTTAATGAACTGCTGAAACGGGTGGTTGAAACCTATAAAACGCTGGAGAGAGAATGCGATTTTGTAGTGTGTGAAGGGGTTGATCCGACTAATATTGATCCAGCTTATGTGGACAACTTTGATACACAAATTGCCAATCATTTATCCGCACCATTGCTGATTGTAGTGAACGGGTTTGGCAAATCAATAGACGAAATTGTTGGAACGGTTCGTAGTGAACGAGAAACCTTCTCAGGAGAAGGCTGCGCGATCGTTGCCACCGTGGTAAATCGAGTTGCTCCAGATGATGTAGAGGATGTTTCAAACACATTAAAAGACCTTTGGGTATACAGCGATCCTGTATTTGTGTTGCCGGAGGAAGAGAGCCTCAGCAAACCGACAATCGCAGAAGTGGCAGAGCATCTAAAAGCAGAAATTGTGTATGGTGAAGAGAGCCAGTTTAGCCGAGAAGTGTTGAGCATTAAAGCCGTATCTATGCAAATTCCCAACTTTCTGGATCACTTACAGGAAGGCGGATTGGTGATTGCAGGAGGCGATCGAGCGGATGTGGTGCTGGGCTGCTTTGCTTCTACTTTTTCAGAAAACTATCCCACGATCGCTGGTATGATCTTGACCGGAGGGTTGGAACTGGCTCCTCAAATTAGAAAATTAATTAATGGAGTCAATCGTTGGACGTTTCCCCTCTTCACCGTTGAGACAGACACCTACGAAACTGCGACAAAAGTTTATGCCCTTCGCGGCGAAATTACCCCCGACAACGATCGCAAAATTGCCTCTGCCCTAGGCATATTTGAGTCCTATGTTGATTTGGGCAAACTGCAAGAAAGAATTGCTGTTTCTCGCTCAAACCGCATTACCCCCATCATGTTTGAGTATGAGCTAATTGAACGAGCCAGAAGCCACAAACAGCATATTGTTTTGCCGGAAGGAGAAGAAGAACGAATTTTACGAGCCAGCGAGATTTTGTTGCGGCGTAATGTGGTGGAATTGACGCTGCTGGGCAATGAGCAAATTATTCGCGAAAAAATTGCCTCCCTTGGGTTAAACCTGGACGGTGCAACCATTATTGATCCGATGCAGTCGGCCTGGCATGAAGATTATGCCGCCACTTATTTTGCCCTCCGCAAACATAAAGGCATCACTGAGGACTTTGCCCACGATGTCATGCAGGATGTCAGCTACTTTGGCACCATGATGGTTCATAAAGATTTAGCCGATGGCATGGTGTCTGGTTCCGTTCACACCACCGCCCACACGATTCGCCCCGCCTTTGAGTTTATTCGCACCCTGTCGGGAGTCTCGATCGTCTCCAGCGTTTTTCTCATGTGTTTAGCCGATCGCGTTTTGGTGTATGGAGATTGTGCGGTGAACCCTAACCCCAATCCTCAAGAGCTTGCCGATATTGCCATTAGCTCTGCTGCCACTGCGGAAACCTTTGGAATTGAACCTCTGATTGCGATGCTGTCCTATTCCACTGGAGAATCTGGTAAAGGAGCCGATGTCGATAAAGTCAAGGAAGCAACCCGTCTTGTCCAAGAACTTCGTCCTGATCTGCAAATTGAAGGGCCGATTCAGTACGATGCGGCGATCGACGAAAGTGTTGCTAAAACCAAACTGCCTGACAGTAAGGTAGCAGGACGAGCCACTGTATTTATCTTTCCTGATTTGAACACAGGCAATAACACCTATAAAGCGGTACAGCGATCGGCGAATGCAGTGGCGATCGGCCCGGTTTTGCAGGGGTTAAAGAAACCTGTTAACGACCTAAGCCGAGGCTGCACGGTTACAGATATTGTGAATACGGTGGCCATTACCGCAATTCAAGCGCAAGCAATTCGGCAGAACCATGAAGCATCACATTAAGGGCTAAAAGGGAAAGCATCCACACAATTGCATTCATTTTAAGCAAAAGATGGAAGGGGCAAAAGCACGCTCGATTTGGGTTGAGCCATATCATTTTCACTATTACAGTGCTGGATGTACTACCCATCCACCCATTTTGTTTTTGCATGGTTTTATGGGAAATTGCCATGAATTTGATGAGGCGATCGCAACTTTATCTCAGCAGTTTTATTGCGTGGCTGTTGATTTGCCAGGACATGGAAATAGTGCCGTCACCAGCGATTTAAACTACAGCATGAAACACACTGCCGCAGGATTAATTCGCTTCCTTGATGTGTTACAAATCAAACAATGCTGTTTAGTTGGCTATTCAATGGGCGGACGACTGGCATTATATTTAACGCTACATTTTCCGCAGTATTTTCTGAAAGTTGTTTTAGAATCTGCATCTCCAGGTCTCAAAACTCAAGCGGAGCAACGGCAGCGAAAACAGCGTGATTTAGAACTCGCTTTTCAGTTGAAAACAGACTTTCCCGCCTTTTTAGAAAACTGGTACAGTCAACCGCTTTTTGCTGAAATTAAAGCGCATCCAACATTTAATACGGTATTCGCCCGTCGTTTACAAAACAACCCTTTCACATTAGCTAAATCACTACAATATCTTGGTACAGGCTGTCAGCCCTCCCTTTGGCAAGCTCTAAACCAAAACACCGTTCCAGTATTATTAATTGTGGGTGAGCGAGATCAAAAATTTGTGGAAATTAATACTGAAATGGCGGCACAATGTCGGTTTTTCAGTCTGGAAATTATCGATCGCTGTGGTCATACTATCCACTTAGAAAACCCAGATCGATTCACTCAAAAAGTGCTTTCGTTTCTACTGTCCAATTCACTTACTGCAAAACGCTGATCAAATCTGGCACTTCTACCCAATTCCCAGACTCATTCGATCGATGGGTTAAGTCCATCAAAAGTTGTGAGTAAACGCCTTCTTGTAATGAGGGAGCCAGCGATGTTTGCTGATCAATACTTTGCACCCAGCGATCGACCACCCGAATAAAGGGAGCAATGCGTCCATCATCATAGGTTTTGGGAAACTGAAGCCGCTCAGGAATTTCCACTTCAGCTAAGGGTTCTCCGTTTTGGCTGGCCCACAGTTTGAAGCCATGCACATAATCCTTCTGGTTATTGCTGCCTAAAACGATCGTGCCTTTGTCGCCATAGATTTCAACCCAGTGTCCTCTTCCCTGGTAAGTGACAGCACTCAGGGTTGCTTGGCAGGGTGTCCCATCCGTCAATTCCAGCAGGAGGGTGCAAGTATCATCCGCATCAACGGGTTTCATTTCTCCTGTGGTGGGGTCTGGTCGAGCCGGAATCGTCGTACTCAAACGACCGCAAAGCCGCTTCACTGGCGGAAATAACCATGCCAAATAATCAAACAAATGGGAACCGATCGCCCCTAAAGCCCCACCGCCCTGTTCCTTTCTGGCATACCAATTCCACGATCGACTGGCATCTGCTCGGCTAGACACCAACCAATCCACTTTGATCAGGCGAGTTTGCCCCACATAGCCCTCTGCCAACAATTCAGCCAGTTGTTGCCACTCTGGAACAAAGCGAAATTCAAAATCTAAAGCCGTGCTGAGCTGTTTTGCCTGTGCCAATTGATAAAGCTCGATCGCTTCAGATGCGTTTAAGGTCGTCGGTTTTTCCAGCAACAGATGCTTACCTGCCTGCAACGCTGCCTTTGCCATGTCGTAATGCAAAAACGGTGGTGTGGAAATGCTAACGGCTTTTACTTCTGGCAAGGCCAACACCTCAGCCAACGTTTGGCAAGCATGGGGAATAGAGTATTTTGCGGCGATCGTTCTGGCCGTTTCCAAATCCCGATGGTAAACCGCAGCAACTTCTGTTCGATGGTGTGCCTGTAACCCAGGAATATGAACCTTCTGCCCAAAACCGGTTCCCACCACCGCAACGCCGATCGATTCTGCCATGAAAACCCCAGTCCAGTAAATCCACAAACCCCAGAATACAAGGTATGGCAACGGATGGAAAGGTTAGGACAGTCTCAAGTGACTGAAACCCAAAACGGATAGGTTTGGCATTACGGAACTGTCTTAACGTGCTTGCGTAGGGTTATAGCGGTAAACAGCGTAGATAAAAAGCGTAGATAAAAAGGCTGGGGAAATTTTAAATGAATGGGTATTGAGTCGTCGGCAACAAACTCTTCAGCGTTTTCCAATTTCCCACCACCCATTACCTATCACCCATTATTCACCCTGCAACCATTCCTCCACAGCTTCCTCTTTCGTATTGGTATACCGCACTGGCGTAATCCGGTTGAAGTCCATCTGAATCGATCGGTTTTGTTCACCGTCAGCCGCGATCGCCAGAATGGGATAACGAATATCCCCATCAGGGAAAGCAACCTGAAAGCGAAATGTACCGTCTGGGTCAAGCTGTACCAGTCGATCGCCAACCATTAAAGTGGCATCGGGTTCAGTCGCTCCATGCACAATCAGTTCGGCATTGGCAACAAGCCAAAATTTACGAGGACGAATCGGTGGCATGGAGGCAGCAAAGCCCACACCGGACATGCCGACTCCTGACATCGTAGGAACGCCCATTCCCGCACCAGACATCCCGACTCCAGACATGCCCACACCAGACATGGTAGGAACGCTCATTCCCACACCGGACATCCCAACCCCGGACATCGTAGGAACGCCCATTCCG
>PVWD01000452.1 GCA_003003615.1 filamentous cyanobacterium CCP2
CCAGTAAACAGCGAACCATCTTTCATGCTCAATCGATCGAGCAAATCAGGTCGCCCATGGGACGATTGCGATCGATATTAAACCACCTTAAACCACTAACTCTCCCCGAAGCATAGTAATAGCTTGCCCCAACAGATAAACCCGATCGCCGCCGTCATAGCGTAGTTTGAGCGTGCCACCCCGTCGAGAAGCTTGGTATGCCAGGAAATGATCTTTGTTTAATCGATCGCGCCAGAAAGGAGCCAGAGCACAGTGGGCAGAACCTGTCACCGGATCTTCATTGATACCGACACCGGGAGCAAAGAATCGGGAAACGAAGTCATAGGGCGAACTAAGAGCGGCGGCACTGGTGAGGATTGCTTTTTTGAGGGGAAGCTGCTTGAGTTGGGCAAAGTTGGGGTTTGCCTGCCGGACGATCGCCTCAGACTCAACTTCAATCAAATATCCTGTTGCATATTTGCGAATAGATTCTTTCACTGGAACGCCCAAAATTTCGGAAAGTGTGGGTGGGGCGATTGTCTCTTCAGTTGGCACTACCGGAAAGTTTAGCTCAATCCAACCGTCCTGCTGGCGGGCAGTGAGGACACCGCTTTTGGTGTGAAAGATGGCGGGTTCAGTTGGCGGCAAATGGCCCTCCGACCACAGCACATGGGCACTGGCAAGCGTCGCATGACCACAGAGCGGCACTTCTGCCTCTGGCGTAAACCACCGCAACCCATACCCCTCATTTTGTTTGACCAAAAATGCTGTCTCAGAAAGGTTCATTTCCTGAGCAACCGCCTGCATCCACTGTTCCGATCGCTCCTCCAACAACAGGCAAACTGCCGCCGGATTTCCCCGAAACGGCTTTTCTGTAAAGGCATTTACCTGCACGATCGGTTGGCTCATTTTCCAATCCTCTTTTTAATCCAAAATAAAGCCGATCGCCCCAAAAAATCTTCATCAAAGAGATTGACGGAACCCTAAGAATTCACTACGCTATTCGATTAAGGCGGCAAAATCACCCTGGTGTGGTACAAGTCGTCTGGCTCTCAGAAGTTTAGCGTGACCAAGCGGTGTAAACAGCACCACTCAGCCACTAACCCGACAGACAAGCTACCAACGAGTCTGTACAAGCTAGGGTTTATTTTAGCTAAGTGTTTCTCCGAAAGGCCAACCGAGGTCTAAGGTAAACGCTGGGCTAAGTTAAATTTTGGTTTGGTGGGGACAACTGAGCTTCTGAGTTTCCTCCCCTAAAACACAAAGGAATTTTTCATGACAGGCGAAAACTGCATATTCAACTCCGGCAGCGAATCCGACTCGTTGCCCAATCGTGAATCGATTAAGCTCATTGCGATCGGTTCTCCTGAAGGTGTGAATGAGATCATCCATCAACTACACGTCCTCAACTTCCGAGATGCCACCACCTGGAGCCGCTTTCTCCCCACTCCCAACCCCAATGAGGTAATGAAAATCAACACTCACTACCGCAGAAGGGAAAGCAATCAACTGTAATTTTTGTTGAGTGGGCCTTGTGGGGTGGGCATCTTGCCCGCCTCTTCGTCATCCTGCCATTCTTGGACAGAAATTCATGATTCGTGTAGAATTTCTGTAGCTGTTTACACAAATCAATATTTTCTTAACCTTGCTTAACCCTTTGCCAACCTGTTTCCAGGGCAAAAAAGTGAAGTTTGCCTTTCGGTATGGGGTTGTGTGCAGGGTAATTTGGCATCGATTTTTTGCAAATCTTTGGCAAATGCGGTGTTTTTACAGGTAGTGTAGCAATTCTGACGGCAAAAGCTCATGACTGACCAGTATTCGAGCCATGTTGAAGCGGCTAACCAAGAGCAACGATTAAAGCAGCATCAGCGTCTCTTTGGGCTATTGTCGATCGCAGCAGGTCTGATTTTTTTACAGGGGTATATGATTGCTCCCTTGATTCCGCGTTTGTCTCGCGTGTTTCAGGTGCCAGAACAAACCATTGGACTAATCGTGCCTGCCTACATGCTGTCCTATGCATTGGCAGCTTTATTTTATGGGCTACTTTCCGATCGTTTTGGTCGTTGGCCAATCATGCGGGCATCCTTGCTGGTGTTTGTTTTGTTTACCTTGCTGACAGCAACCGCCCAGACTGCTAACCAAATGATCCTATGGCGATTGTTAGCTGGACTGGGAGCCAGCGGTGTGATTCCCCTCACCTTTGCCCTCATTGGCGATATGTTTCCGTTTAATCAGCGCGGCGGCAAGCTAGGGCTGGTCTTTGCGTCGATGGAAGGCGGCATGGCTTTTGGCTCGGCAGGCGGAGCAATTCTAGAACCGTTTGTCAGTTGGCAAATGCTGTTTGTGGGTGTGGCAACGGCAATGGCTCTGGTGTTTTGGCGGTTGCGTCGGTATGGAGCCTTGTTTGATGCACCCAAAGTCACGGCGATGCCGTCTATACAGCAAATTTTTGCCGGATATCGGGCTGTACTCACTAGCCGTCGGGGGTTGCGTACTTACACTTATGTCATGCTCAATGGCATTTTTCATTCGGGTGTCTATACCTGGCTGGGGCTATACCTGTCTCGACGATATGACCTGGGTGAAGTGGGCATCGGGCTAGCAATTTTTGGGTATGGCATTCCAGGACTATTGCTGAGTGCTTTCATTGGTCGGGCCGTAGACCGTTGGGGTAGACGCTGGCTAATTCCACCCGGACTGGGTATGGCAGCAGTAGCAGCGATCGTGATGATTCCTGAAATTCCCCTCAACCTGACCACTGGCATGATTTTGGTCTTGTCGCTGGGCTATGACCTGACTCAACCCCTATTCGCCGGAATCGTCACCGATTTAGGCACCGAAAAAACCCTGGGACAAACGATGGGGCTAAAGGTATTCATGCTATTTACCGGATTTGGCATCGGCAGCTATTTATTTGGCGAAGTTCTCCGATTTGGCTTTGCTCCAGCCCTGGCAATCTTCGGAGCCGTGCAACTGCTCAGCGCGATCGTCGCCATTCCCCTCTTTAACTCAGAAGGGCCTCAAACCATCCAGCAAAATTAGGGCATGGACATCTTGCCTGCCCAGTCATACACCCCCAAAATCCCTAATCTCCTTCAAAGTAGGAAGGTTCAAAATCTGAGCATCCTCCGGATTCACATACAGCAAGTGATGCACGAGCAGAAACCCAACGATCGTCCAGGTTTGATAATGCCTTGCCTGCTGACCCATCCATCTTCCCGTTGGGCCATCAAAATATTCTGCCCAGTTTTGCCGAGGGAGGTGATCCACCAGTAAGTGATAGCTAGATGCCAAAAGTTCCTGCATTTTGGCAAGCAGAGCGGTATCTGCATCGGGATGAAGCTGCTGATGGCGCAACACCGCAACGACGAGAAACCACAGCAAGCAAGGCCAGTGTCCCGCATTGTGATAGCACCAGGGTAAATTTTTGCGATCGTATCCAGTTTTACTTTGCCATTCTTCACCCTCTAAGGGCGGATGGCAGATTCGCAGAGGCATTTGCGCCACTAGATCGGATTGGTTTTGCCAAATCAGCTGAAATAATGATCGCTGCTGGGGAGCCGTAATCAGATCAAAGATTGCCGCTAAACCTGTCTCTTATACACATCT
>PVWD01000453.1 GCA_003003615.1 filamentous cyanobacterium CCP2
GCTTTGGGCCTTCACCCGCACATAGTAAAGCCCTGGATCAAGAATTGCATTGATTCGACGAGGTTGCCGTCCCGGACGACGCGCCTGCTGGACAACCCTTCCCCCCGGATTCAGCAAGGCCACATTCGCTTTGGCTTTTAACCCGCGCAATACCAGATTTAAACTACTGCGGTTCAGCACTCTAAATCGGTAAAAATCTATCCGATCGTCAATTCCAACCGCATCCTTAAACGTTCTAAAGGTGTTCCGCAGGGCGATCGGCTTTGCTGTTCTACGGGAATTTCCAGGATCTCTTGCCATAGGGGAAATAGATGTTCTTAGTCGTCCGGAATACCAGTCAAGCAAGACAGTGTAAATCGTAAACAGTGTGAATCGTAAAAGGACGGACAAGATGCCCATCCCACAAGAAATCATTTGCCGTTGCTAATCCTTAGCTCGTTCATTCTCATATTGCTGCTTGTTGCCGTTGATAAAGCGATAAATATAGCCCCTTCTGATTCAGCAATTCATCATGGGTGCCGCGTTCCACAATTACACCTTTTTCCATTGTCAGGATCAGATCTGCCCGTTTTAAGGGAGAAAATCGGTGAGCAATCAAGAACATGGTGCGTCCCTTAGAAACCCGCTTCAAGTTTTCGAGGACTTGCTGTTCGGTTTCGGCATCCAGGCTGCTAGTGGCTTCATCCAAAATCAAAATTGGCGCATTGGAGAGGAAAAGCCGTGCCAAAGTAATGCGCTGCCGTTGTCCTCCCGACAAAGAGGTGCCCCGTTCACCGACATTGGTTTCGTAGCCGTGGGGCAAGTTGCAAATAAAGTCATGGGCAACGGCAAGCCGAGCCGCTTCCACCACCTGTTCTGCACTGACATCGGGATTGCCCAGCGTGATATTTTCCAGGACAGTGCCGTTAAACAAGAAATCTTCCTGCAAAACCACCGCAATCTGAGGACGTAGAGAAGCGAGATCCGCGCTCTTAATGTCAAACCCGTCCACGAGGATGCGACCTGCTTCCGGTTGGTAAAGCCGCTGGATTAGCTTAGAAAGGGTGCTTTTACCAGAACCGCTGCGCCCCACAATGCCGACAAACATTCCGGGTTCCACATCAAAGGAAATGCCCCGCAGGATTGGTTCCTGGTCTTCTTTGTAGCGGAAGAATACCTGATCAAAGTTGACCTGTCCCCGCAGTGGAGGCAGCATCAGTCCGGTGCCGGGTTCTGCCTCTGGAGGCGTATTGAGAATATCCCCGATGCGATCGACTGCTAGCAACACTTCCTGAAGGTTTTGCCACAGTTGGATTAACCGCAGTAAGGGCCCCGTCACCCGTCCCGACAACATTTGAAAAGCAACGAGTTGACCGATCGTCAGTTCTTGCTTAATGACTAATTGTGCTCCAAACCAGAGAATCAGCAATGCCGAAAAGCTGGTGAGAAAATCGCCAAGGTGGTTGCTGATATTTGCCGTTGTGGTTGCCTTGAAGCCCGTCCGCACAAAGCGGGCATAAAGTCCTTCCCACCGATCGCGGGCTGGTTTTTCCGCAGCATGCGCCTTAACGGAGTGAATGCCTGTCACCGTTTCCACCAGGAAAGACTGACTATCCGCACTACGGTTAAAGGTTTCATTTAGCCAGTTTCTCAGGATCGGCGTGGCAATTAGCGTCAGGATGGCAAACAGCGGAATCACTGCCAGGGCAACCCCCGTTAGCTTGATGTTGTAATAAGCCATCATTGCCAGATAGATGACAGAGAAAATGCTGTCTAGGACAACGGTTAACGCTGTGCTGGTAAGGAATTGCCGGATTTCCTCTAATTCCTGCACCCTAGCAACGGTATCCCCTACCCGACGCGCCTCAAAGTAGGAGAGCGGTAATCGCAGCAAATGGCGGAACAACTGCGCCGACAGGGACATGTCAAGACGGTTGGTGGTGTGGGTGAAGATGAACATCCGCAAGATGCCCAAAATCGCCTCAAAGACAGCCGCCCCCAACAGGGCGATCGCCATCACATCCAGGGTGGCCAGGCTTTCCTGTACCATCACCTTGTCGATGATCACCTGAGTAATTACCGGAGTTGCCAACCCTAGGAGTTGCAGCGTAAAAGAAGCCAGCAAAACTTCTGTCAGCAACCCCCGAAACCGCCACACCGCAGGCAAAAACCAGCTTAGGCTAAACTGATCTTGCTTTTGGATTAGTTCTGCCTGCCACAGTTGCCCATCCCACGATTCCTCTACCAATGGACGCGGCATACTTTCGCAGGTCTGATTAGGGCTGAGGGGGTCGCTAATGATTAACCGATCGCCCCGCACCCCGTAAGCTGTAACCCAATGTCCTTCCTGCTGCCACTGCAACAAAGCCGGAAAGTTAATCCGCTGTAAATCTTGCCAGGTTCCCACCAGCAAGCGACGCATCTGGATGCCCAGTTTTTCACCACCGTTAATCACATCCTTGGGGCGTTGTCCCCGTAGCTGTCGCTGCACCCATTCCAACTGAGACGGTGCTTGCAGATATTGGGCCAACATCGTCAAACTGGCGGCTGCCGTATTGGGACTAGAAATAAACGGATAGCCAGAAACGGGCTTTGGGGTCAGGGAGAAATTGGGCTGGTAGTGCGATCGAACGGAAGCCCAAAACTGCTGAACTTCCGAGGACTCCAACCGATCCCAAACCGAAGCCTGCCACTCCAGCAGCACCACTTCCTTACTGGCCGCCCGTGCTTTCCAGGCATCCGTTAGCCCCAGAGCATCCCCAAACCAATCGCCCTGTTTAAGCAGAATCGGCTTGCCATCGCTAGGCACTAAACGCACATTGCCTTCAATGATCAGGAAATGTTGTCCGGGTGTTTCGGTAGACCAAACGACCTCGCCCATTGCATAGCGATGAGGGGTGGCTTGGGCTTTAATGCGAGTTTGCTGTTCTGAGGTCAGCCAGCAGAGAGGAGGCTGATCCCAGGTCAGATTGATCGGTTGGTCGTTTGTGATCATTCCCCTACCTGTAACTTGATGGGTACTTGTTGCATTTTTTCAGCAAGCCATTGCTCAAATAGCTCGTCTTCCAGGGATTGTTTGAGTTGAGCATCATCCAGCGTTGCCGGGAGAACTTCCTCAACGCGGAAAAGTCCCCAGCGTTCTTCCAAGCCCAGCGGCCCGACAACATCACCGACTTTTGCCAGGTCAACTGCCGATCGCAAAATGTCTGGCATTGACCCTCGGCTCACTGGGCCCACCATGCCGTTCATCACCCTATCATCGGTAATGGAATACTCTCTTGCTAACTGTTCAAAACTGGCTCCGTCTTGAATTTGACTATGTAATTCGTCTGCCAGTTCCTTATTGGTGGTAATAATGCGGGATAGAACAACGCGATCGAGGAATAGCTTTCGTTCAATGAAGTATTCCTGCAATTTCGGTTCGGTAACGCTGTCTTTTAGGGCTTTTAGCTTAAAGTTGACGGAAACCTGATTATGAAACGCATCATAAGTCAGACTATTATTTGCTAACCATTCCTGAAACTGCTCCGCATCCGTTAGCTGATTTTGCAAGCGGAAGTCAATAATGGCTTGCTCAACGGCGGCTGAATTCACGTTCAGTTCAGTCTGGTTTTTCAGTTCCCGCTCCAGCACAAATTGGCGCACAATATCGCCG
>PVWD01000016.1 GCA_003003615.1 filamentous cyanobacterium CCP2
ACCCCTCTCCCAGAGCAGGCGAGGGGCTTTCGACCCAGGTTTTTGGTTTGAAGTCCCGTCGCCCCTAGTGGGAGAAGGGATTTAGGGATGAGGGGAAAAAGATTTGTCAGTTAACCAGGGTGGGCTGGGTATCTTGCCTGCCCTTTCAAGGTGAGGGAAATGATGGCGTGAATGTAGGGAGTTGTTTCATTTTTTGGATTCTAGGGAAATCTACAGTTGGGATCTTTTAGCATAGATGCCGTTTAACGGTTTACCCAACGGTTTACCCAAATGACCTGCTATGGCGACGGATGGGCTTAGGGAACAAATTTAATAACTTGAAGTTCTTGTGGGGTGGGCACTTGCCCGCCTAGTCAACAAGACAGAATGATCATCGGTGATTGAATCCGCGATCCTTAGAGACGCAGAACTTATCCAAATCATTTTGCCTACCGCCATAAACCAGTAAGATTGAGTGCTGTCCCCTAGATGTTTAATCAACTCCATTTTCTTAGCGCGTTTCGTCATTAGAGAGTTTCACCATGCAAGCGAAAAAAGCCTCCAGCCGCCCCATTACGCCATTGGTTTCCCTCACCCTGAAGGTGGTTGGCATCATCATTACGCTATCGACCTTACTGGATATTGTGATCCTGTCGATTCCGTTTCAACTCGCCAGCCGCGACTGGCAAATCGACTTTGTGACGCAGTTCGTCGATCGCGGGATTGTGCCACTGATTGGGATTGTGCTATTCCTCACTGGGTTTTGGATCGACAACATGTCCGCAGGGGCAGCCACCGAACGCCGAGGCATGGCAAAAGATCCGCGCTTTTGGGCACTGGCTTTGTCCTGCATTTTGGGGGCACTGTTCCTGATTTTATTTCCTTTACACTTAAGTAATGTTCGGTTGGCTTATCAAGAGTCGGCTCAGGGAATCGTGCAGGAAGCCACAAATGCCGAAGCCCGGGTGAGTGAAGAAGTTGAGTCTGAAATTAATACTCAGCGACAGCAAATTAATTTACTGTTGAGTGCGCCGCCTGAACAGGTAGATCAACTCGTGCAGCAAGGCCGACTTTCCCAAGAGCAAGCCGACCTGATCGCCCAGTTTAGAAATGATCCAGAACAAATTGAGCCGTACTTGCAGCAAGGGCGGGGACAGTTAAACCAGCAGGTGGAAGAATTGCAAACCCAGATTGGCCTTCAGCGGCAGGAAGCCCAACAGCAGCTAAAAAATAGTGCGTTGCGATCGGGTTTACGAGTGGGGGTCAGCAGCCTTTTACTATCGATCGGATTTATTGTGATTGGCTGGCTGGGCTTAAAAACCCTGCGGCAGTTATAACCATGTAGCCCATCCACCAGAGTTGCAATCTCCCCAAAGGACAGGCACGTACCTGTTCTAATTCTTTCTCCCTTCAACCTTCCTTCTATGCTCTCTATCTACATCCTGACGCACAACGAAGAAATTGATATTGCCGATTGTATTGAGTCTGCCCTGCTGTCCGATGATGTGGTGGTCGTGGACTCCTTCAGCACCGATCGCACCATTGAAATTGCCGATCGTTATGCTGTGAATCGGTCTTCGGTACGGGTAGTGCAGCATCGCTTTGAAAGTCATGGCAGACAGCGTACCTGGATGTTGGAAAATATTCCGCCAAAGCATGAGTGGGTTTACATCTTAGAAGCCGATGAGCGGATGACTCCTGCCTTGTTTCAGGAGTGTCTTCGGGCGATCGAATTGGGGGACTGCGTTGGCTACTATGTGGCGGAACGGGTGATGTTTATGGGGCGGTGGATTCGTCGCAGTACGCAGTATCCTCGGTATCAGTTGCGGTTGCTCAGGCATGGGCAGGTTTGGTTTAGCGATTATGGCCATACGGAGCGGGAAGCGTGCAATGGCAAAACGGGCTTCTTGAAGGAAACCTATCCTCACTACACATGCAGCAAGGGCTTAAGCCGATGGATTGAAAAACACAATCGGTATTCCACGGATGAGGCGATCGAAACTCTCCAGCAGCTACAGTCAGGCACAGTCAACTGGCACAACTTATTTTTTGGTGCCACAGAAGTCGATCGCCGCCGTGCCCTGAAGGATTTATCCTTGCGAATGCCGTTTCGTCCTCTGGTGCGGTTCATTTACATGTATGTATTTTTGGGCGGATGGATGGATGGCAAAGCAGGGTTTACCTGGTGTACGTTGCAGGCGTTTTATGAGTATCTGATTCTCTTGAAGACGTGGGAACTTCAGCAGATTCCGTCTGAATCACCAACACCGCACAGGGAGCATGGTGCAACACATAGTTACTGACGCTGCCCAAAAGAGCCTCTGTGAATCCTTTGCGTCCTCTTCGCCCCAAAACGATCAGATCAGCCCCCCACCGTTGCGCCATTTGACAAAGGCCCTGCCCTGGATCGATCGTCTGATAATCTGTTTCGGTATACACACCCTGTTCCGCTGCCCGATTGCAGTAATGGGTCAGCAAGGATTTGGTATGCTGCATTTGCTGTTCCAACCGCACGACTTCAGTTTGGTAAGCCTGATTGATGTAATGAGGCGGTAGCCCAAATTCGCCGGAAAGTGGAGGAGACATGAGCACCGTATCTGCGGTGAGGCAGTGATACAGTTTCAAACAAGCTTGATTGGCTTTCGCAATCTCCAAAGCCTGTTCAAACACAGTTTCACTCAGGGAAGAATGATCGATCGCAACAAGAACCTTTTTAAACCCCATAGTGACCTCCCTCAGCCACAGGATAAAAATAATTTTCTTCTACACAAAACCTAGCGCACTTAGGGAACCGCGATCGGGTTTTGCAACAAGGCTTGATGTTTGTGGCAACGGATGGAATGGAGAACGGCGATCGATTCTCACACTCAACCCCCCTCCCCACTCCCGCTTCCCAGATCCCTATCCTCTCACCTGTCCACTCGTTGCCAACACTCGCGCACTCACGCCAAAGACGCGCAGCAAACCTTCAGAATCGGAATGGTTATAGTCGCCAATCCCTTCCATTGAAGCGTTCTCCTCAGAATAGAGAATGTGTGGCACATCTGCTGCACTAACAAAAGAGAGGGTTCCTTTATACAGAGATACTGTAATTGTTCCCGTTGCTAATTCTGCGGTGCATTGAATCGCTTGACGAGCCATCTGCGTCGCCAGGTCATACCAATAGCCCTGGTAAATTTGCTTGGCAATCAGTAGGGAAAGCTGATCATAAAACTCGCGAGCCCGCCGATCGAGAATCAGTTGCAGCAAATAGGCGTAGCAGGTTCCCAAAATCTCGACCCCTGGACTTTCGTAGACCCCACGAGATTTGATTCCCACAAAGCGGTTTTCCACCAGATGCGTCCCAATACCAATGCCATATTTACCGCCGATCGCATTCACCTGCATGAAGACATTGACCAGATCCAGGGGCTGACCATTGATGGCAACGGGGCGGCCCTTTTCAAACCGGATGGACAACTCTTCAGCTTGATCCGGAGCCTCGGCAGGGTAGCAGCCCATGATCGGTTTAACGAATTGCGCGGGCGTGGTCAGCGATTCCAGCATCCCGGATTCGTGGGTTAAACCAAGCAGGTTGGCATCGGTGGAGTAGGGCTTGTCCTTGGAAGCGGTGATGGGCAACCCTTTCTCTTGGCAAAAGTCGATCATTTCTGTGCGTCCGGGGAACCGCGCTAGAAACGCTTCATCCCGCCAAGGGGCGTACACTTCAAACTCAGGAGCTAACATATTGGTGATGAGTTGAAACCGCACCTGATCATTGCCGCGTCCGGTGGCTCCATGACTGAAGACCGTTAAACCTCGTTCCTGCATGGCTTCAATCATGGCTTTGGACAAAACACACCGCGCAATTCCTGTGGTATTCCAATACCGCCCCTCATAACAAGCCTGCGCCTGGATAACATCTACCCCAATCTCCGCGATCGCCTCCCGGCAGGGCAACAACACAAAGTCCACGGCTCCCGCCAACGACATACGTTCCCGAATGGCTTCCACATCGTCCTCATCGGGTTGCCCCAAGTCTGCTGTAAAGCACACCACATTCACCCCCTGATCCGTCAACCAACGGGTAATCGTACAGCTATCTAAACCGCCAGACCCGGCAAAGGCGATCGTTTTTCCCTGTAAATCCTGTGCTTTCATGGCCAAATTTCCTCAATCGTAGCTGGCTTTTGATGCAAAGTCTTCATTATCTAACCAAAAGAGAACCAATCCTGTTGGCATCTCTACAGATTTTGGATTGTCTTCATGAGATGTGAATCCTCTCAATGGATGACCAGATTGATCGGGAATTTTGCGGCTCTACGCCAATGCGCTTAATCATTTGATACATTAAATTTAATACATGCGTACCCACCCAAAATCTGATTTACCTTTTGGCTTCTAGCTCGAAATTAGGAGGCTGGCATCAGAGGAAATGGGGGCTTTAGTTATTGGGAATGAATGTTGGCAACCCTAGTAATGGAGTTTTACACACATAAATTCTTAAAAATGTCTAGATATAGCGTTCAGGATCAGTTACTCTAAGTCTCAGCCTTACGATCTGGTTTGAGAAATTATGTCCTTTGTTGGTCTGCACACCCACAGTGATTACAGTTTGCTAGACGGAGCCAGTCAACTGCCGGAACTGGTCGATCGCGTGGTGGAATTGGGAATGCCTGCCATTGCCCTAACGGATCATGGGGTGATGTATGGGGCGATCGAATTGCTGAAGGTGTGTAAGGCGAAGGGTGTCAAGCCCATCATCGGCAATGAGATGTATGTGATTAACGGCGATATTTCTAAGCAAGAACGCCGGCCGCGCTATCACCAGGTCGTTTTAGCCAAGAACACCCAAGGATACAAGAATCTCGTTAAATTAACGACAATTTCTCACTTGCAGGGGACTCAGGGCAAAGGAATTTTTTCCCGTCCTTGCATTAACAAAGACTTTATTGAGCAATATCACGAAGGGCTGATTGTGACGAGCGGCTGTCGGGCCGGGGAAGTGCCCCAGGCAATTCTGCAAGGCAAACCGGAGATTGCAAGACGGGTGGCAAAGTGGTATCAAGACTTATTTGGTGAGGATTATTATCTGGAAATTCAGGATCATGGCTATCTTGAAGACCGGATTGTTAATGTGGAACTGGTTAACATCGCCCGCGAACTAGATATTCAAATTATTGCTACCAACGATTCTCACTTTACGGGCTGTAGTGATGTGGAAGCTCACGATGCCCTGCTCTGCATCCAAACGGGCAAGCTAATTACCGAAGAAAAACGGCTGCGCTATAGCGGGACGGAATACCTGAAGTCGGCGGAGGAAATGCGCCATCTATTTCGCGATCATTTGCCCGATGCGGTGATTCAAGAGGCGATCGACACGACTCTACAAGTTGCCGAAAAGGTGGAGAGCTACGACATTTTGGGTGCCCCCCGCATTCCCGATTATCCCGTTCCTGAAGGGCATACCGTCGCCACTTATCTAGAAGATAAAACGCGAGAAGGCTTGCTAGAACGCTTCAACCTCCAGTCCTACGATGAATTGGAAGACCGCTACAAGGAACGACTGGATTACGAACTGCAAATGATGCACCAGATGGGCTTTGATGCCTACTTTCTGGTGGTGTGGGACTATATTAAGTTTGCCAGGGATAATGGGATTCCGGTGGGGCCGGGGCGAGGGTCGGCGGCAGGTTCGCTGGTGGCCTATGCATTGCGGATTACCAATATCGATCCAGTCCATCATGGGCTACTGTTTGAGCGATTCCTCAATCCAGAACGAAAGTCGATGCCGGATATTGATACTGATTTCTGCATCGAGCGCCGCGATGAGGTGATCCAATACGTCACCCACAAGTACGGCACAGAGCGAGTCGCCCAAATCATTACCTACAACCGCATGACCTCTAAGGCGGTACTTAAAGACGTGGCGCGGGTGCTGGATATTCCCTATGCTGAATCCGATCGGATGGCAAAGATGATTCCGGTGGTGCGGGGTAAGCCGACTAAGCTAAAGGTGATGATTTCTGATACTACTCCGGCTCCAGAGTTTAAGGAGAAGTACGAAAACGATCCGAAGGTGCGCCACTGGCTAGATATGGCGATGCGGATTGAGGGCACGAACAAAAGTGTCGGCATCCATGCGGCGGGTGTGGTGATTTCGGCACAGCCATTGGATGAAGTGGTTCCTCTGCAACGCAATGCGGATGGCTCGGTTTTCACGCAATACTACATGGAGGATATTGAGTCCCTTGGTCTGCTAAAAATGGACTTCCTGGGTCTCAAAAACCTGACGATGATCCAGAAAACGATCGATCTCATCAAGCAAACTCATCAGGTGGATGTAGACCTCGATCGGTTGCCTTTGGATGATCCAAAATCCTATCAACTGTTGGGACGAGGGGAACTGGAGGGGATTTTCCAGTTGGAATCTTCTGGAATGCGGCAGATCGTCCGTGACTTAAAGCCGTCTGGGTTAGAAGATATTTCGTCCGTGTTGGCATTGTACCGTCCTGGGCCCTTAGATGCAGGGCTAATTCCTAAGTTTATTAACCGCAAACATGGAATTGAAAAAATTGATTATGAGCATGATCTTTTAAAGCCAATTCTGAGTGAAACCTATGGAATTATGGTGTATCAAGAGCAAATTATGAAAATTGCTCAAGACATGGGTGGTTACTCGTTAGGTCAAGCTGATCTGCTCCGACGAGCAATGGGTAAAAAGAAAAAAGAGGAGATGGAAAAGCACCAAACCATCTTTGTCGAAGGAGCAAAGAAAAGCGGGGTTGATGCCAAAATTGCGGCTGATCTGTTTGAACAAATGGTGAAGTTTGCGGAGTATTGCTTGAGTTATGAGACAGAAATTCTAACGGTTGAGTATGGCCCACTGCCGATCGGTAAAATTGTTGAACAAAAAATTAAATGCTCGATCTACAGCGTTGATTCAAATGGCTATATTTATAGCCAATCGATCGCCCAATGGCACGATCGGGGTCAGCAAGAATTGTTTGAATATCAGTTAGAAGATGGCTCTGTCATTCGCGCGACAAAAGATCATAAATTCATGACTGAATCAGGGCAGATGTTAGCAATTGATGAGATTTTTGAGCAGGGATTAGAGCTAGTGCAGATGAGAGTTCCGGCGATCGTGGGTTAAATCTTTCTGTTCAAGATAAGCAACAATGCGGCAGGGGAATACTGGATGAGGCAAAACCACTGCATAACAATGGAGCAAACCAATGACGACCCTCACTACCACTTTTGATATCCCTGCCAAAATCCTTGAAGGACTAATGAATGGCTCCTACGAGCGTGTGGGCGGAATTGTGCGAGATGCAGTGACAAAACAAATTGTCATGTGGTTGAGGGAACCACGCCATTCTCCTATCCCTTCACCTGTAACGCTTCCTCTCAATCCAGTAACCGGAGCACTAAGTTTAGTGGTTTCTGTGGTGAATGCTGGAGTTTCAATGCACGGCTTGAATCAAGTCAACGGAAAGCTTGATGGGATGAGCCAGCAGATTGGGACGATCGCCCAGACCGTTCAGCGCATGGAGGGCGTATTGCAAGTCACATCGGCTGCCAGCATTTTGAACCTCGGAGTTTCGGCGGCGGGCTTCGCAGTTATCCTTCATCGCTTGAACGAATTAGAAAAGCGGTTGCAGAAGTCACAGGAGATCCTGAGCAAGATTAATCACAAAATTGATCTAGGGTACTATGCAAACTTCAGAGCAGCCTTAGATCTGGCACATAGTGCATTTACCATGAGCAGTCCAGAAAACCGCAAGAATTGTGCGTTGCAGGCGATCAATCGATTTCTTGAAGCTGAACATATCTATGCCGATTATGTCGATCAAGAGCTTGAAAAAAAAAGTCAGATTGCGGATGAATATCTTCTCACTTTGTCGCTCGCTTATCTTGCTGAAGCTCGTTGCTATTTAGAGCTAGAAGAATTTGACACTGCCCTCCAGCGATTTAAAGAAGGTTCTGTAAAAATTCGATCGCGCATTTGTCGATACATTGAATTACTTCTAACCTCGAATCCCGCTGCCTATCTCCACCCACAGCTAAAAGAACAAATTGATTTACGTCGGCTAACCAAGATTTACCAGTGGATTGATCCCACCTTAGATGAGGCTACCGTTTTTGAATTGCAACGCGAAAATTTGTATAACTTAGACAAAGAGCAAAGCATTGTTTCAGGCTATAAATGGGTGGCATCTTTGCCAGATGCGATCGTCATGAGTACTGAAGTGAAAGGGACAATTTTTGGTAACAAAGAAGAAACAAAAGAAGAAGCGATGAAGCGGCTCCCTCAGGTGTTTGAAGTAATGGAATCAATGGTAGAGACAAACCAGCGTTTTGAAGCCTACCAACTAGAAATTCAAGCGCTTGCTCAGTTGGGGATGAGTTTTCATGAATGGTCAAATCTTTCTGCTACGGAATCTCAGCCTGAAAATATGAACCTGATGTATATTCTTCCTTCTGAACCTTTATCTTTATGAAATAATTCCGACCATGCCTCCACTGAAAAGTCCTCTCCGCTATCCAGGTGGAAAATCGAAAGCTTTAGATAGGATCATTCCATCTATTCCATCAAGCATTACTGAATATCGAGAGCCTTTTTTGGGTGGAGGTTCAGTTTTTCTTGCCGTAAAACAACTGTTTGGTAGTCAGATTCAAAGATATTGGATTAACGATCTAAACTTTGATTTATTTTGCTTTTGGCGATACGCTCAAGCTGAGATTGAATCCCTTGCAGATGAGGTAGATACAATCAAAAAAAAATACGTCAACGGCAGAGAGTTATTTGCACATTACACTCATCAAGATCTCAAACTGAGCGAATTTGAGCGAGCAGTCCGGTTCTTTGTTCTAAACCGCATCACCTTTTCAGGAACCGTGGATTCAGGCGGCTATTCCCAACAAGCGTTTGAACGACGATTTACTGATTCTTCGATCGATCGACTGCGGAAACTCTCTGATTATTTGTCATCTGTTGACATTACAAACAGCGACTACGAAAACCTGCTATTTCAAGAGGGTGAAAATGTCTTCATTTTTCTTGATCCGCCTTATTTAAGTGCAACAAAATCCAAGCTGTATGGCACAAAAGGTAATCTACATACTATATTTGATCACGATCGATTTGCCAAAAATATGCGCCAATGCCCGCACAAGTGGTTAATCACGTATGATGACTCTCCAGAAGTAAGAAAGCGATTTGATTTTGCTAAAATTACTGAGTGGTCGCTTCAATATGGCATGAATAATTACAAACAGGAATGTGCCGCCCGTGGTCGGGAATTACTCATTCAAAATTATTAAAATAGTTAGAAAGCCACTTACCTATTCACCCCCAAAAACGCAGCAGTAGAGGTAAAAGTTATGGTTAAAATTATCAGCCGAAAATCCCTTGGAATTCATCCTGTCTTTGATATTGGGGTTGAATCGATCGACCATAACTTTGTTTTAACTAACGGACTCATTGCCTCAAATTGCTTCAACAAATCCCACTCCACCGCCTATGGCTATGTCACCTACCAAACCGCTTACTTAAAGGCTAACTATCCCGTTGAATACATGGCGGCCCTCCTCACCGCCAACAGTGGTGATCAAGACAAAGTGCAGAAGTACATTGCCACCTGTATCAACATGGGAATCACCGTCGAACCCCCAGACATCAACCGATCGGGCGTAGACTTTACCCCCCTGCAAGACAGCATTTTGTTTGGATTATCCGCCGTGCGAAACGTAGGGGAAGGGGCGATCGAAAACATCTTAGTTGCTCGTAATGAGGGTGGCAAATTCAAATCTTTGGCGGATTTATGCGATCGCGTTGACCCTCGAACCGTGAACCGTCGTGCTTTAGAAGCATTGATTCAGTGCGGGGCAATGGATATGTTTGAATCGAACCGCAACCAGCTCATTCAGGACTTAGAACTGGTATTGGAATGGGCCCAGTCTCGTGCGAGAGATCGGGCAGTGGGGCAGGGCAACTTATTTGATATATTGGGCGGAGATGGCGGACTGAACAATCGTTCCAACGGTTTCGAGAGTGCCCCCAAAGCGGCGCCTGTTGCCGATTTTCCTCCCCAAGAAAAGCTGAAGCTGGAAAAAGAATTGCTGGGCTTTTATATTTCCGACCATCCACTTAAATCAATCCAACAAGCTGCAAAAGTTCTCGCTCCAATTAACTTAGGAGACTTAGCCGATCAGTCTGACAATACCCTGCTTAGCGCGATCGTCATGGTGAACAGCATCAAACCCATCATCACCAAAAAGGGCGATCGGATGGCAATTTTGCAATTGGAAGACTTGACCGGACAGTCCGAGGCCGTGGTTTTTCCCAAATCCTACGAGCGCGTGAGTGAGCATTTGCAGGTGGATCAACGCTTGATGCTGTGGGGCAAAGTCGATCGCCGGGATGACCGCGTACAGTTCATCATTGAAGATGCTGAGCCGATCGAAGAAGTGCGAATGGTCATGGTCGAGTTGGAAGCCCATACCGCCAGAGACATCACAAAACAACACTTTTTGCGAACCGTATTGCTGGAACAGCGGGGCGACAGCGATAATGGCAAAATTCCCGTTGTAGCAGTGGTTTCTAATCGCGATCGGCGAGAAATTGTCCGCTTGGGGGCACAGTTCCGCGTACAGGACGACAAAACGGCTGTGAATGCTCTGATTCAGGCAGGATTTCAAGCCAGGGCTTCGCTACTTGCCACAACCTAACTTTAATTTTTTGCATGATGCAGTTTGCGTGAAGAAATTGAGGACGGGTAAAATGCCCATCCCACAAGAAATTACTTACAGCGATTTTCATTTGGTTAAGCCACACTACTCCCTACTCCCCACTCCCACAGCTCAACCTTTACGGACAAATCTTCCTCCCTAAGTAGGATTTTTTGCCCCTTGTCACGGGTTAGCTTAAACTATGGGCTATGCTGAGCTAGCAAGTGTTTCAAGGGGGTTTGCACGAATGCGATCGTTAAAACAGTTTTTGCAACGGCAACTGCATTTCATTGTGATTGGCGGTTTTTTGTCAATCCTGCTGATTGCTTGTCAGCCTTTAGCACAGTCCCAAGCCCCCGATGCCTCACCCCCACCAGAAACTTCCTCTGAAACGGTTGATCAAACTGAAGCCGTCGGCACTTTAGAATTACCTCCCTTACCCTATGCCTTTGATGCCCTGGAACCCTACATTGATGCCGAAACAATGGAGTTACACCACGATCGCCACCACGCCGCTTACGTGAATAACTACAATGAAGCGATCACAGACTATCCAGATCTACAAAGTCAGGGCGTAGAAGCATTACTTCGTAATCTTGATGTCATTCCAGAGGATGTTCGTATTACCATTCGTAATAATGGCGGTGGTCATGTCAATCACAGTATGTTTTGGCAGATTATGAGTCCTGAAGGCGGCGGTGAACCGCAAGGTCAACTGGCAGAACAAATTAATCAAACATTTGGTAGTTTTGCCGACTTTCAGACTGCCTTTGAAGAAGCAGGAGCCAATCAGTTTGGGAGTGGTTGGGTATGGCTAGTCTCCAACAACGAAGGCAATTTGCAAATTACCACCACCCTCAACCAGGACAACCCCATCATGCAAGGTGCTTTTCCTATCATGGGAAATGATGTGTGGGAACATGCCTATTACCTCAGCTACCGCAACCGTCGTGCCGAATACTTAGATGCTTGGTGGAACGTTGTGAACTGGGAAGAAGTGGGACGACGTTATGAGCAGGCAGTTCAGGGTTAAAGAAAGGGTGTCGGGAATGGGGAGTGGGAAGTTGAGACGAAGCAAAATCCAAGATTTTAAGGGATAGCAAGATGAAACAGAATGCAAACCTGCCATCTGTGCGATCGGGTTTTAGATGGGTTGCCGTCGGACTCAGCCTAATCGGAGTGGTTGCCTGTGCCAGTCCTCCTCCTAACACTGTGACAACTGAGCCTAGCCCAACCGAAACCGCTGCCCCGATCGCCCAAGAACCTGCACCGCAAGAGACGGCTCAAACCGCGATCGACTTAGAAAACCGAGGAACGGGGGGAGCCTGTCAATTTGTGGAGGGTGGATTTGGCCCTCAAGGTCAGGTCGAAGTTCGGGCGGAAGAGGTGGTGAGTGGGCTAGAAGTGCCCTGGGGTATCGTTTTCTTAGAAAATGGTGATCTTTTGGTGAGCGAACGCCCCGGACGGCTCCGACTCGTTCAAGACGGGCAACTTCAGCCGAATGCAGTGGCAACAGTCAATGTTTCAGCCTCCGGTGAGGGCGGCTTACTCGACATTGAAGCCCATCCTGACTTTGCGAACAATCGCCTGTTTTACATCTACTACACTGCCGATCGCAATGGTGCTGTGGTCAACCTTGTGGAACGCTGGCAACTATCAGAAGACGGGCTATCTGCAACACCCGATCGCGTGATTGTGGACAATATTCCCGTAGCACGATTCCACAATGGCGGTCGGTTAGAATTTGGCCCAGATGGAATGCTCTATGTCGGAACCGGAGATGCCAGTTCGCCAGACATTTCCCAAGACCCCAACAGCTTGGGAGGCAAAATTTTGCGGGTGACACCAGATGGCGAAATTCCCAGCGATAATCCCTTTGGCAATAATCCTGTCTTCATTACCGGGCTTCGCAACACCCAGGGCTTTGATTGGCTGAATGAATCAACCCTATGGGTAACGGATCATGGCCCCAGTGGAGAACTGGGCGGCCGACGGGGGCAAGATAAAGTGAGTGTGGCAACTGCCGGAGACAATTTGGGCTGGCCTATCCTCAGAGCGTGCGATTCCCAGGAAGGTTTGATCTCCCCCGCTTTAACCTGGCAGGAAGCAGTTCCTCCTGGAGGCGCGGCCATTTACACAGGCAGTGCCATCCCAGAATGGCAAGGCGATCTGGTGATTGGTACGCTTGGCTCTGAGCACTTGCACCGCGTTTCATTTGATCCAGATGCGCCTTACCGAGTGCAAACCCATGAGGTTTATTTTGGGGGGGCAAATAGCCTGGGGCGGATTCGAGAAGTGGTGATGGGCCCTGATGACGAGCTTTACATTACCACGAGCAACTGTGATGGGCGAGGAGCCTGCCCTGCTGACGGAGACAAAATTTTTCGGATCACCCGTTAGGAAAGCCGAACATCAGTTTCTGGCTAATGGAAGTTAAAAAAAGCAATTGAGCAATTTGTTTGTGGGATGGACATCTTGACCGGTCTGTAGTGCCAAGAAAAAAGGAGGTAGATCTTTCGGTTCTACCTCCCTCTCGCAGAAGCAAAGAAAAAGTAGGGACAAAAGTTTTAATACCGAGGGCCTACGTTCGACAGGTTCAAGCTGTTGTTGAAGATATCTTCAGCGATCGTGATGCCAAGGGGAACACCACCAATATTGCTTGAAACATCGATGTTGCCTTCTGTATCTCTTGTAAATGCATCAAACTCCCAATGCACTCCCAGATAGACTCGGCTGGCTCCGTTTTCATCAATCATTTGCCACAAGCCACCGGGAAAACTGCGATCGTGTCTTGGACGTATCGTTCCCTTGTTATCGATATTGACCCCATTCAATTCGTCTGAAACGAAGGTCAACCCCTCAAACAAGTTGTCGTTGCCGTAGTTTGAAATACCGTAAAACAGACGGGTAATGTGTAATGCGGCTGCACCAAACGTTGCATGTCCAGAAGGATAGGCCGGGAAAGGCGGCGTAAAGTTCTTCTTGCCAACAGAATTTGTGCTTGGGGCACCTAGCGGCAACCAGCCTGGATCAGCCTCTTCCGAAAAAGTACCGCTCATGCCATTCCCCATTCCCGCCGGGCCCAGAGATGGATCAGCCTCGCGAATGCCAACTACCGGCCGCCAGAGATCGTAAATGTATTTTTGATCCCAGGCTAAGATTCCTGCATCCCCCATTGCCGCATTGACTAAAGCAAACAGCCGAGCATTTTGGTCTACGCTGTTATTTCGGCTAATCGCAATTTCTCGGACAATTTGGTTATACAAACGGGGTGGTGTACCCAGTCCTGCTGCACCGTCGTAGCCCCAGTAGATGCCAATCACCGTCTCTTCAGGAGCCCGGGCTTCCAACGTTGCAGGTAAAGTTCCCATCAGTTCAGGCGCAATTCCCTTACCTCGAACTTGCCGCAAAGCTGCTAAATATTCAGCACTTTCTAAAGCCGGTGGAGGAGCTAGCTCATGCCGATCGGTGATTGCAAAACCTCTCGATCGCGCACCGTAAAAGGGAGCATGAAATCCCTGCTCAAAGTTATCTGGGTCAGGACGATGGGCACCAGGAGCCTTGGACACTCCATAACCAACATCGCTAGCATCTGGATCACTCTGCCGTTTTTCTAGAAGCTTTTGGGCAACTAAAAGACCATAATTTCGACCCGCTTGTAATCCATCTCCTTGTAGCCCAGCTTGGCTATATTTCTCGTCGAAGAAGAGCCTTTGGCTAGGAAATAAAGTTGTTAAAGTGGTGTATGCTGCTGCCGCTACTGCCGCATCGATCGAGGCTCCTGGTGCAGGTGCAGGCAAGTTTGGCAGATAAGGAGATAAGTTGACTGGGTTAAGCGGATTCCCCCTCACTCCTGCATAAGCATCATACATTGCTAAATGAACAATGGCTAAGGCACGAGAACTTAAAGTTGGGCCAGTCTGCTCCCCTTTACCATTTGTATGGCTAATACGATTTGCTTCAAGGGCAACTTCATTCCAATACAGAATGGGATCCATTTTTATTTCCTTCAATAACGGAGGTTGTTTTTTACGAGTGCTTATACGGTGGCTCACAAACATCAGAATTTTGATGACCTTAGCCGTGATAAATTTCAGGTTAAAAGCATCTTTTGCCTTAGTTGAAGTGAAGCCAAACTGCGGATATTCGTGTTCCATTGACTCGATCGCAAGGCACAGAACCAAGTTATGAGTACCTTGTTTTTCTAATATGCGATCGTTGTTCTGGGTCTGCCAGTACCCTTGAGGGGAATGTATGGAGGGAGTGAGGAGTGGGGAGTGGGAATTGCTGTTTTTATAGCGGTACTTTTCTACGTGGCACATAAAAAAGACCTCTGCGTAAAAAACAGAAGTCTAGATATGTAACTATTAGGTTTTCAATCAGTTCATCTCATCCATTTCTGAATGATTTGCTTAATCTTTTGGTGAATTCGTATTAGTGAGTAGATCACGATTTATCGAATCTATGAGTTAGGTAAGACTCCAATTTTGGCAAATTTACCTAGCTCTAAACGATTCGCTCAGATGTGAATTCCGCACTCTGTTTTGCCTGACCCACGCCAGCGACCGGCCCGTTCATCTTCACCATCGGCAACCTGAGTTGTGATGGGTTCATCTCCAATGCTGGGATAACCCTGATCGTGCAGCGGATTATAGATCATGTGGTGTTCCGCTACGTAGCCCCAGGTTTGTTTGCGTGTCCAATTTGCCAAGGGGTTGACCTTGAGTCGTTGCTGCTTGTCTAGCTCAAAAATGGGCATTTCAGCACGGGTAACTGCCTGATCGCGACGGCGACCCGTAATCCAAGCGACGGTGTTCAATTCATCTAAACCGCGATTCAGGGGTTCGATCTTTGTTAGATGATGGAATTTTTCAATGTCTTTATCCCAAAGGGCATCGCCGTAGCGAGCAGCAAATGCTTCACGGGTATCAACCTCTGGCGTTTTATACACCTTCAGATTGAGGTTATACAGTTCCTTGGCTTTAGCAACGAGTTCCAGAGTTTGGGGGAAGTGATGAAGAGTATCCAAGAAGATAACTGGAACGGGTTGAGCAGGCTGAAGCTGACGATACAAAATGTCTGTAATCATTACATCGTCAACGTTGAAGGCACTGGTTTGGACGAAGCCAGTGGGAATATTTTCCAAACACCACGCCAAGATTTCTTGAGGGTGAGCCGTTTCAAAGCGTTGGTTTAGCTCGTTTAAATCAAAATTCGTGCCCCGACGGACTTGGGCTTCTGTAGAAATCGTCATGCCCCTCCTTACTGTTTCAAATCTTTACTCCAATCAAATTCTATCTTGCTAAGTGACCCAATCGATCACTTTATGTCTCATAACACGATCGGATTTCCGATCATTCCTATTCAACGCAATAAATAAATTTGATATAACCAGGACTACAGGGAGAATCTCGTTAGACGATCGAACAAAAATAGGGGCATTGCACTGCCCCTAAAATTCATCCCTTTATTCAACAAGGCTAAGGTTGTGGATTCAATAACCTGTCATCATTCTGCTTTGTTAACTGGGCAGGCAAGATGCCCACCCCACAAGAATTTCAGGTTATTAAATTTGTATTCCTGACGATCGAACTAGGAGGCAACTTTGGCAGACGATCGCCGTCTCGTTCCCACTGTTGGGTTGGCCACAGGTGGCTCCAGAGGAGTCTGTAGCAAAAAGATTAAAGTCGGATTGCTCTGAAGTTCTCGACGCATTAATCTTCGCAGTTCTGTTTCAATGTCTGCCTGCAACCGCTTCCAATCTAGCTCTGCTAAATTATCCAGGCTGCGGGTTAGTTCGCCCCATCGATCGGTAACAACTAGTCCAATGGTTTGAACGATCGCCTTTTCTAACCGCTCTCGATCGATCGAAGTGGCCACACCCCGTAAATGGATTTCTGGCTTCGCAGTCAGTTCGCCCGTCCAGCCCAACGCTGCCGCAACCGTGACAATGCCATCTTCGGCAAGCTGCTGCCGCTCCTTCAAAACGCGATCGTGGACAATACCAGAGTGGGACGAATCAACTAGCTCAATGCCAGAGGGCACTTTGTCAATAATTTGAATACTCTCACGGGTCAGTTCCACAACGTCTCCGTTGTTGATGATTACCATGTTCTCGGCAGGAACACCCATGCTCTGAGCCGTTTCCGAGTGTTTGACCAACATCCGGTGTTCTCCATGCACAGGCAGGAAGAATTTTGGACGGGTCAAGGCCAACATCAGCTTTTGGTCTTCCTGAGAGCCATGTCCAGAAACGTGGATGCCTTTATCTCGCCCATAGACAACCTTTGCTCCCTGCATCATCAACTTATCGATCGTATTGACAACGGCGATCGTGTTGCCTGGAATCGGGTTAGCCGAAAAAACAACCGTATCTCCGGGGCGAATTTTAATCTGGCGATGCTGCTGGTTCGCAATGCGCGTCATGGCGGCCATTGGCTCACCCTGCGACCCGGTGGAAAGGATCAGGGTTTTCTCTTCTGGAAGTTTGTTCGCCATGTTGAGGGGCACAAACAGGTCATCCTCACAATGGATGTAGCCCAACTTCCGAGCATGGGCAATCACATTTAGCATCGAGCGTCCTAAGATTGCAACCGATCGCCCGTGCTTTTTCGCCAATTGCAGGATGATGTTCACCCGATGCACCGACGAAGCAAAGGTGGTGACTAACAATCGTCCTTTCGCTTCCCCAAAAACGCGATCGAGATTGGGTAAAACAGACTTTTCAGAAGGCGTAAATCCGGGCACCTCAGAATTAGTCGAATCACTGATCAGGCAAAGCACGCCCTTCTCACCATGATCGGCTAACCGTTGGAAGTCCACCTTTTCGCCATCCACCGGGGTATGGTCAATTTTGAAGTCTCCCGTATGAATGATTACGCCAAGCGGAGTGTGAATGGCAACCGAATAGCTATCCGCCATGGAGTGGGTATTGCGAATATATTCCACTAAAAAGGACGACCCCACCCGCACCATATCGCGAGGCTGTACCGTGCGGAGTTCAGTGCGGTCAGAAACACCTGCTTCCTCTAGCTTGTCTTGCAGGAGGGACATGGCCAAGCGAGGGCCATAAATGACAGGAATATCAAACTGCTTCAGGTGGAAGGGAATTCCGCCAATGTGGTCTTCATGGCCGTGGGTGACAATCATTCCCTTAATCTTGTGGCGGTTTTCACGCAGGTACGTCATGTCAGGCAAGACAATTTGAATGCCGTGCATCCCATCGGTAGGAAAGCCCAAGCCCGCATCCAACAGCACAATTTCATCGTTGTACTCAAAGACGCAGGTATTCTTTCCAATTTCGTGTAGCCCACCGAGGGGAATAATCTTAATAGAATTTGAGGAACCGTTTTGACTCATGTGTTTCCTTAATGTGTCCTTCAATGGGTAGGTTTAAGTCCGTGTAGGTTTTAAGTTTGTGCTGCCCTTTTCATAGGGTTAGTCACTGTGAGAAAGCTGGTTGGCATTTGAACGAAAGCTGAGAGGGAAATCGCAATCAAAATTTAGAGTCTGGCTTGATTGCTGCAAGTTGAAAAATCCTGTCTGTCCAAGCAGCGATCGTTTCGCTGTTGAATCATTCAAACCCGCTATGCCAGCGTTCAGGCTGGTTGTTATTCAATTGTCAAAAACTTGAAACGGGTGAAAGTTTCAGATCTGATGGCGGCTTCGGGCAGAAATCATTTCAAACCATCATGCCCCTTCACCCCAGTTCCAACACCCCCACCTCTGCCATCGCAGACTGCAAGACCTGGGTTAGCGTTGGAGCATCTTCCTCAAGGGGCGATCGGGTTGAACCGACTTCCCAGCCCTTTAACCGTAGGGCTGCCTTAACTGGAATCGGATTTGTCGTCACAAACAAAGCCTTGAATAGCGGGAAGAGAGCCAAGTGAATTTAAGTTGCCGCTTGTACCTGTCCCTGTTCAAAGGATTGAATCATACGTTGTAACTCATCACCAACTAAATGGCTCGCCACACTCACTACCCCTTCCGCCCCAACGGCTAACATCGGCAGGGTCAGAGAATCATCGCCTGAATAAATGACGAACTCTGGGGCCGTTAACCGCCGAATCTGGCTGACCTGATCCAAATTACCACTTGCCTCTTTGACAGCAACGATGTTTGGAATCTCTGCCAAACGGGCGATCGTTTCAGGCAATAGGTTTTGCCCTGTTCGCCCCGGAATGTTGTACAGCATTATCGGCAAATCTGGACTAGCCTCAGCAATTTTCCGAAAGTGCTGATACAACCCAGCCTGAGGCGGCTTGTTGTAATAGGGAACCACCTGCAAGGCTCCATCTAATTTTAACTGATTTGCCTTCTGTGTGGCCGAAATTGCTTCACGGGTAGAATTTGAGCCGGTGCCAGCAATCACCTTAGCCCTGCCCGAAACCGCTTGCTGAACGACCCGGAACAGTTCATATTCTTCATCCCAGCTTAAGGTCGGAGATTCACCTGTGGTGCCGCAGACAACCAGCGTATCCGTCCCATGCTGAACCAAATGAGCCGCTAATTCTTCTGCTACAGGATAATTCACGCTACCGTCCTCATGGAACGGCGTGATCATCGCAGTTAGAACTCGTCCAAACTGAGTCACACTCGAATAACTCCTCTTTGTATATGCTTTACCCTTTCATGCCAACTGCCTCTGGCTCAGGAACTCGGACTAGGTTTTGAGCAACGAGGAGTTCAGCAATTTGAATGGCGTTTAGAGCAGCCCCTTTACGAATTTGATCTCCACTCAGCCATAGTTCCAAGCCAGTTGGGTTAGAAATGTCTTGGCGAATGCGACCCACTAAAACCGCATCTTGACCACTGGCTTCGATCGGCATTGGAAAGTAGTTAGACTGCCAATCTTCGACGAGCTTAACGCCGGGGGCTTGGCTCAAAAGCTCTCTTGCCTGGTCAACGTTGAACGGCGTGTCGAACTCCAGGTTAATCGCCTCGGAGTGGGCCCGAAGTACGGGAACCCGAACACAGGTTGCGGTAACTCGTAGATCAGGAACTCCAAAAATCTTGCGAGTTTCATTTACCATTTTCATTTCTTCTTCACAATATCCCAACTCGTTTAAGGGAGAGTTGTGAGGAAACAGGTTGAAAGCAAGGGGGTAGGGAAACACTTCTGGTTGGGGGGTTTGTCCCGCCAGGATAGCTTTGCTTTGGTGCTTGACTTCTTCCATTGCCCTGGCCCCAGCACCACTCGCCGACTGGTAAGTAGCAGCCATAATCCGCCGCACGGACTGCACTTGGTGCAACGGATAAACTGCTACCGCCATTAAAATCGTTGTACAGTTTGGGTTGGCAATGATGCCCTGATGGGTGGCGACAGCCTGGGGGTTAACCTCTGGAACGATTAACGGCACATTCGCATCCATACGGAAAGCACTGGAATTGTCAATCATGACAGCACCAGCCTCCACAATTCTGGATGCCCACGCTTTGGAAACGGAGCCGCCCGCTGAAGCAAGAACTAAATCAATGCCGTCGAAGGCCCGATCGGTAACTTCTTCGACAACAATCTCTTCTCCCTTGAAGGACAACCGATCGCCTGCCGATCGGGCAGAAGCAAGTAACTTCAGGCTGGCCACTGGAAAATCCCGCTCTGCCAAAAGCCCCAGCAACTCAGCCCCAACGGCCCCAGTAGCTCCAAGAACAGCGATTCGATAGGATTGAGGCAAATTAAAATCCTCCTGTTAACGGTTTAACGGTATTAGATATGTAAGGTGAAATCTGAAATAAAGGTTTAATTAAAATTAAATAGGTTTGATACTGCGGATCTAATTCACAAAAGCACTTCTGTAAAGGCATCTACTACTTTTTTCACCGTGGATAATCCTATCGTGGATAATTTTTTGAAAATTGCGGATTTGGCGTGATGTGTTTGGTGAATTCAGCCAAGAATTTCAGTCATTCTGCGCTGGGGAAGCATGGTTAGAGTCGCCCAGAAAAATCTTGTAATATTTTTTATTAGAGGGGAGACGATCGGCTTTGCTAGCACTGCCTGTGGTCTGGGTGACTGTTTTCTTAATACCTGAAATGCCTGAGTCGCTGTTGACACTTGTCGCTGTTGACACTTTACGATTGACACTCTAGTGTAGCTGTGTTTTGGCTTGTGATTTGTTTAAGATCCTGATGTAAGCTTAACAGAGCTTGTTGAGCGGGTAGCATTTACCTGAAGAGATTCTAGTTTGGAATGATGTCATCCATCAACCATAACTTAGCTTATTCTTCAGATTTACGGAATCATGCCCAAGGTTCAGCCAGGATCAGTTACTATAGCTAATTGCGGCTAACGCGGAACTGAACGATTTACTCAGGAATATTGGAACGAGAGACGCGATGAAAGTTACACAGGAAAAACTACCTGCCAGCCAAGTTGGCTTAGAAATCGAAGTTACACCAGAAATGTCTCGGCAAGCCTACGAGAAAACTCTACAAGAGTTTACGCGCCATGCCAATATCCCTGGGTTTAGAAAAGGCAAAGTTCCTCGTCAGGTTTTGATTCAGCGATTTGGTTCAACTCGAATTAAAGCGGCTGTTTTAGAAGATTTAATCCAGGACAGCCTCCAAAAGGCACTGGAACAGGAAAAAATTGATGCGATCGGCAATTTTGAGTTGCGATCGTCTTTAGAGGAGCTAGTTCAGCAGTTTGAACCGGGTTCTGCTGTCACTTTCTCTGCGGTGGTGGATGTGCAGCCAGAGGTGAGCCTCAAGCAATACACCCAGATGCAGGTGCAGGCTGAGGAAGTGAAATATGACCCAGAGAAGGTGGAGCAAGTCCTGGAAGATTACCGCAAGCGGTTAGCAACGCTGGTTCCAGTGGAAGGACGACCTGCCCAAGCTGATGATGTGGCCACGGTGGATTTCTCTGGTCGGATTGATGAAGAGGTTGCAGAAGGGGAAGAGCCGCAGGAAATTCCAGGGGGCAGTGCCCAAGATTTTGAACTGGAACTGTCTGAAGGGCGGTTTATCCCTGGCTTCATTGATGGCATCATTGGAATGGCAGTGGGCGACACTAAAGAGGTAACAGCAACCTTCCCCGCCGAATATCCCCAAGCAGAGTTGGCCGGTAAGCCAGCCCTTTTCACCGTCACCCTCAAAGAGTTAAAAGAGCGCGAACTGCCCGACCTAGATGATGACTTTGCCCAGGAAGTCAGCGAGTTTGAAACGTTGGCAGAACTGAGAGAATCGCTGGAAAAGCGGTATCAGGACGAGGCAGAGCAAAAAACCAAAAACAATAAGCAAGAAGCCCTGCTAAATGCACTGGTGCAGCACCTTGAAGCAGAGTTGCCCGAAACGCTGATTAAACGCGAGGCAGATTATTCGATCACCCAAACGGCCATGCGCCTGAGTGAGCAAGGGCTAGACATTAAGAAAGCCTTTACTAGCGAGGTGATTTCCGCCCTACGGCAACAGGCAAGACCAGAGGCAATGTCTCGGCTCCAGCGTACCTTTGCTTTAGGGGAAGTGGCGAAGCAGGAGTCCATCAAGGTAGAACCGGATGAGATCAAGGCGAAGGTTCAAGAATTTTTGAAAGACTACCCCGGAGATGATGTTGATATCGATCGCCTTCAACAGGTGGTCGAAGAGGATTTGCTCAAAGACAAGATTCTAGGCTGGCTGGAAGAACATAACTCGATCGAGCTAGTTCCAGAAGGCTCCTTGGCTCCAGACACTTCCGATGCCGAGGTAGATGCCTTGACTGAAGGAACGGACGACGTAGTAGCAGAAACGGTAACAGTGTCCTCGGCTGAGCCAGATGCGGAAGATGTAAATGCAGCCGCAACAACGGTTGAAGTATCCGCTACGGAAGTGGAACCTACCGAGGAAGAGGATGCTGAGCCAGAGGAGCCAGAAAAATCAGAAGAGCCAACGCAGGGCGCGAAGGCGGAAGATGCACCGGCTAGCTCATCTCCCAAAAAGTCAAAGAAAGGAAAATAGCCTGGTTCATGGAAATGTTGCAATTCAGTACGCCCTTCTTCGGATTTCCAGTCGGACTGAGTTGAATGAGGCATAATGATTGGATAGAACCGTCTAATTATTTAGTGCAGTCTACGGATAGATTGGCTTAATAAATTGAACGAACCGCACTAGCATCCACTGAACCTTTAATATGCTACTTCCTAACTCTCCTAATCCTTCCATCTTCAACATTCATTCTGTTCATCCACAGTATGCACAGTGGGGTTTTGGTGCATCCCAGGCTGCTTCATCGCCGTTAGGTAATGGTGTTCCAATGGTGATGGAACAGTCAGGACGGGGGGAACGCGCTTTAGATATTTACTCTCGGCTGCTGCGGGATCGAATCGTATTTCTGGGAACAGAAGTTGATGAAAACGTTGCCGATTCCCTGGTTGCCCAACTGCTATTTTTGGATGCTGAAGATCCAGAGCGGGATATTCAACTTTACATTAATTCCTATGGCGGTTCGCCCCAAGCTGGATTAATGGCGGTTTATGCAGGCATGGCCATTTACGACGCGATGCAGCAAGTTCGTCCCGACATTATTACGATTTGCTACGGCATGGCGGCTGGAATTTCATCGCTTTTCCTGGCTGCGGGAACTCCGGGAAAGCGGATGTCCTTGCCCAGTGCGCGTGTGATGGTGGAACAGCCGATCGGTGGGGCACAGGGTCAAGCCGTTGACATTGATATTCAGGCCAAAGAAATTCTGTATCATAAGCGCACTCTCAACGAATTGTTGGCTTATCATACAGGTCAGCCACTCGAAAAAGTTGAGGCTGATACTGAGCGTGACTTTTATATGTCAGCAGAGGAAGCGAAAACCTATGGTTTGATCGACCAGGTGATTTTGCAACAGCCTTTGCCATCGCCAGGGCAGTCTATTACCGCAGTGAAGTAAGGGGCAGATATGTCTAAATATGACTCCCATCTCAAGTGTTCATTCTGTGGTAAGTCGCAGGAGCAAGTTCGCAAACTTATTGCTGGGCCGGGCGTTTATATTTGCGATGAATGTGTCGATTTATGTAATGAAATCTTAGATGAGGAGTTATTCGACTCTAGTTCATCGGTTCCTCAACCCTCGGCACGGCGAGAACATCAGCCTGAAAAACGTCAGGTTCGATCGCCTGCACTTTCTCTCAACCAGATTCCTAAGCCCAGGGAAATCAAAAAGCATTTGGATGAACACGTCATTGGGCAAGATGATGCGAAGAAGATCCTTTCAGTCGCGGTTTACAACCACTACAAGCGGCTTGCCTATGTGCAATCTAAGAATTCAGGGCGCAGTGATGATGCAGTTGAGCTGCAAAAGTCTAATATCTTGCTGATTGGGCCGACAGGTTGTGGAAAGACCCTGCTGGCGCAGACCCTTGCTGATATGCTTGATGTGCCCTTTGCGGTGGCCGATGCGACGACCTTAACAGAGGCGGGCTATGTGGGGGAGGATGTCGAGAATATCCTTCTGCGGCTGCTACAAGTGGCTGATCTAGATGTGGATGTGGCTCAGCGTGGCATCATCTACATTGATGAAATTGACAAGATTGCCCGCAAGAGTGAGAACCCGTCGATTACCCGTGATGTGTCTGGGGAAGGGGTTCAGCAAGCTCTGTTAAAAATGCTGGAAGGTACGGTAGCCAATGTTCCTCCTCAGGGCGGCCGCAAGCATCCCTATCAGGACTGCATCCAAATTGACACCAGCAACATTCTGTTTATTTGCGGTGGGGCTTTTGTTGGGTTGGATAAGGTCGTTGAGCAACGGGTGGGTAAGCGTAACCCGATGGGCTTTGAATTGGCGGCAGAAACCCCCGTTAGCGACATTTACCAGCCGCGTGAGAAGCGATTGGCGGATGTGTTGAAGCATATTGAGCCAGATGATCTGGTCAAATTCGGCATGATTCCAGAGTTTATTGGGCGAATTCCGGTAATGGCGGTGGTTGAATCTTTGGATGAAGATGCTCTAACCGAGATCTTGACCGAACCGCGCAATGCCTTGGTGAAGCAGTACCAGAAGCTGATGCGGATGGACAATGTGCAACTGGAGTTTAAGCAAGATGCAGTTCGGGCGATCGCCCAGGAAGCCTATCGGCGCAAGACGGGAGCTAGGGCCCTCCGCAGTATTGTGGAAGAATTGATGCTGGATGTGATGTACGAGTTGCCCTCTCGGAAAGATGTGACTCGCTGTACGATCACCCGCGAAATGGTTGAGAAGCGATCGACGGCTGAGTTGTTGCTACATCCTTCTTCGCTGCCAAAACCAGAGTCTGCCTAGTTTCAGTAAGGTTGTATCTGATTTAAGATGCCGTACATTCAGGTTCGTGGCGTTCAACATTATTACGAGTGGATCACCACCACAGATAATGCTTCCCCCGATCGCAATCCATTAACCAGTAAGCCAGTTTTGGTTTTTCTACACGGTTGGGCCGGTTCTACCCGCTATTGGGCAAGTACGGCTCAAGCCCTTTCAGAACAGTTTGACTGTCTACTATATGATCTGCGCGGATTTGGTCGATCGCTCTTACCTCGGCCAATTCCCACTGAAGTAACGGAACTGGGCTATGAATTGGAAAGCTATGCCGATGACTTAGCGGACTTGCTGGATACGTTAGGGCTGGAACGGATCTACCTCAATGCCCACTCAACGGGAGCCTCGATCGCAGTCCTGTTTCTCAATCGCTATCCGGAGCGGGTAGAGCGGGCCATTCTCACGTGCAATGGCGTATTTGATTACGATGAACGCGCCTTCAATACTTTTCACAAGTTCGGTGGCTATGTAGTGGGGTTCCGTCCCAATTGGTTGCTCAAGATTCCCTTTGCCGATCGGCTTTTTATGGCCCGATTTCTCCACCGACCACTCGCTCAAACCATTAATCGAACGTTTTTGGAAGATTTCCTGATGGCTGACCATGAAGCAGCATTGGGAACCGTGTATACAGCCGTGAGCCTCAGGGCCTCTGAAGAAATGCCGCAGGAGTTTGCTCGGTTGACTGTGCCGACACTGTTGGTTTCTGGACAGTATGACAAAATTATTCCGGCAGAGCTGGGTCGTAAGGCGGCTGCATTGAGCGATCGGGTAGAGCATGTGGTGATTCCCAACACGGCTCACTTTCCCATGTTGGAAGATGCAGAAACGTATTTAGCTCTGGTCAAGCAGTTTCTCGGCAGTTCTCAGGAACAGCAACATCAGCCATCTGCCGTTCAAAATGAGTAGGGAAATCCTACAGACATTGAGCAGTACTTATACCTTTAGTGCGAAGAAGTTAGAAGCAATTCGAGCTATTTTGCAACGTATAGGTGCAGATCAATAGGATATGACCGATGGATCTACTAACTTGGTCAATTATTGCATTAGTGATTGCAATCATTGCAGGAGCACTGGGATTTAGTGGTGTAGCGAGAGGAGCATCAACCATTGCATTTGTGTTGTTTGGTATTTTTCTCGCCATTGCATTGATTATGTTTGTGCTAATTGCTTTGGGGATTGGTATCGCTCTTTAAAGCTTCTAGTCTAGGCGTTCACTCAGTCGATCGCTAGGGAGCATCCCATTGATGCAAATGGATCGATTTCCGTGGCGCAGGCATCTTGCCTGCCAGTGAGAGATTTGTCATAGAAATGCAAAAGTGGGATACACCCGATCGCCATTTCTTGCTATATCAAATTCAATTCAGATCGCAGTTGGGACAGGAATCCTTAGAGAAAAAATTAGTTTGAAACAGGTTTGCAAATTTGAAATTTGATTACCCGTGTTCAATGGGGAGGTTTTGTATGCGTTATGTTGCCATTTTGGGATTATTGATTTGTTTTTTATTGACTGGCTGTGAATATGTGATTCCCCACACCAGTGAGGCTTTATCTGATAGACAGCAGCTAGAAGAATTACGGAAACAGACTGAGCAAATTGAAGAACAAACGAAAGCATTAGAAAGTTTGGCAAAGTCTGCTGAAAAGCTGACTCATACTAATGTGGCGGTGCCCAAATCAGAACTGTAAATCCTAATGTTGAATCATTTATATGACTAAACATTTAGTGCAACAGGGGAAACCAGTTGGGCGATCGTTTTAACCAGCAGATCGTAATCAATCGGCTTAGTAAAAAAGGACTGGGCACCTGCTGCCATCACTTGTCCTTGGGTAGAGCCACGCGCATCACCTGAACAAATAATGATCGGCATAGATGAATTAGTTGCGCGCACTTTTTTGAGCAGTTCAAAACCTGTGCCATCCTGTAGAGAGATGTCAAACAAGCACAAATCAAATACGCTAGTTTCGATCAGTTGTGCAGCGTCTGTAAAGGATTGGGCTGATTCTACCTCATATCCTTCTTCAGTCAAGATAAGACTAAACAACACGCAATCATCTTCTGAGTCATCAACGCACAAAATCCTTTTTTTCGGAAAGGAAATCATTGTTACACCTGAACCGCTCTTTTTTCTGGCAGGTGTAGTTTATTTGTCTTAATCACAGAAGTCAGTTCTTCAGCGAACAGACAGAAAAGAGAATAAATGCAGGTTTTGGGTACTATGGTTTCAAATAACTTCGTTCTCGACTCGCTACCGCCAGCAGAGTATGAAATGCTACAACCTAGGCTAGAAGAGGTTGAATTAAAGCAGGGGGATGTGCTTTGCCGAGTGAGAGAGCAGATTACAAATGTATATTTTCCTACTACTTGCTTATTATCTTGGACAAACTCAACTGAGATGGGTGAAATGGTTGAGGTGGGAATCACGGGCAGGGAAGGCGTAAGCGGGGTAGTACTGCTGCTAAATGAAGATACTTCACCCTGGCAAATAGAAGTTCAAATGCCAGGCAGAGCCTTTAAACTATCAGCCAAAAACTTTATCACCGCTCTCGATAAATCTACAATTCTGAGGCAAAGAGTTAGCGCACTGGTGTACTTAAAAATGGTGCAATTGAATCAGTCTGCATTATGCAACCGTTTTCACAGTGCCGAGGAGCGTCTTTGCCGTTGGTTACTAGCCGCTCAGGATCATAACCAAATATCTGAGTTGTCATTTACACGGGAGATTTTGGCAGAGATGATAGGAGCAGGTCGTCCAACCGTTAGCATTGTGACTGGAACCTTACAAACAGCCGGATTAATCCGGGCAAACCGAGGTCATATCACAATTCTCGATCGCGAAGGTCTGGAAAATGTGGCATGTGACTGCTACTCAGTCGTCAAGGGAGCGTTCGATCGATATCACGCTAAGCGGATTAAGCCTTAAACAATAAAGCCTGAATATGAAGCGTTCAATGCCAAAATGCCCATGCTAAACATCAGTATGAGCTTTATTTTTAAGCCTATTCAAAACTCGTAGCGAGGTTGAGGTCGAACGACTCAAACGATTTCACTCCAACGATCAATCCCTGATTATGGTACTCGACCTTTGTTTATGCTGCTAAATGCAATTTATTGCAGCTATTTTAATGGGGTCAAAACTTGATTTAAAGATTGCAGCAGTAAAAACTGAGCGGTGTGCAAAAAAAAGTGATCCCCAGGAAACATTCGTCGAGAAAAGGCAGCATGAGTTTGCTCCCGCCAAGCTTCTAGCAGTTCACAGCAAACTTCTTGATCTTGTAAGCCACCAAAGGCAGTAATTGGACAACCTAAGGGAGGTTCTGGCGTATAGACATAGGTTTCCAGTACGGCAAAATCTGCCCTAAGGGTGGGCAACAGCAATTGCATCAATTCCTCATTCTGTAACACCGCTTCAGGTGTGCCATTGAGACGACGTAATTCCTCCAGAAATTCAGAATTGGGTAAGGTGTGAATGGGCGGAGATGGATCTGGCACTTGGGGAGCGCGACGACCAGAAATAAATAAATGAGAAGGGCTACATCCATAGTCTCTGCGGAGCAACCGAGCGAGTTCAAAGCTAATCAATCCCCCCATGCTATGACCGAAGAAAGCAAAGGGTTTGTCGCAGTAGAGAAGCAAGGAAGGCGCGATCGCCTGCACCAGGGGTAACATCCGAGTGAACGGTTCTTCCTTCATTCTCAGACCTCGCCCCGGTAGTTCGATCGAACAAATTTCTATCTTGGGGCTAATCTCGTTAAATGCCCAAGACCGAAAGGTTAAGGCTCCACCTCCTGCATAGGGAAAACAAAACAACCGCAACTTGGCAGAAGGGTTAGGGTTAGGAATGGTGATCCAAGGGTTCGGAGTGGTGGTTTGCATGATCAGCGGCTAAGCGAGTGGTGTCGTAGGTATATCCTAATGCTGCGTATGCCACTCGAAATGTATATTTGGGTTCAACGTCCAGTCGGCAAAGATCCCAGATGTTACAAGTCCTCCTGTAAATGTTCCGGCTCCCGGAATCTCAACCGTTATGCCTTGCCCGTTAGAGCCTAAAAAGTCTTCCTGTAAAATCACGTCTAAGGCATTGGAATCAGTCCAATCCCTTTTGTGATGATTTGGTTGTCGCCCAGCCGCTTGAGGTCACTTGGCACTCAATACCGTGCGTCTTTTGCACCTGAATTGCAGCAGTTTTTAGAAACTGTTGAGCAGCATGGTAGAAATCTAGAATTCCAATGGCAACCTCTGCCAAACTCTGTTGATACAATCGCCGTTGATCGATATCTCCAAGGACTGCGACTAAGCGTCGTTGCTGTGAGCGAGTGACACACTGCCCCGTTCGAGTCTGAACCTGTTTGAGACGGGCAAGCACCGCAAGCTTGACTTCCCGAAACCGAATGTTGCCTTTAGCCGTACCCGTGTTCGGGCGAAAGGGGACACTCACCCCGTCGGCAGCAATCACCAACGGCAATACTGCCAGCAGTGGGTCTAAGGGTTCAACCATTGGTTCAACGCCCTTTGTCAGTTGTTCCAGTTCGATATCTAACTGATGTATTGCTTTATGCCCAAACTGCTGCACCCAGTGCCACAAGGTGTCTCGCTGATGCCAATGCCACACAATTGTGCTAACAGTTGCACTGCTAACTCAAACGGTAAAAACACGGCAAGCAAACAGCCCAAGCGCACCAATTCCATCGAGGTTTGTTGGTAAGCACTAATGCCAAGTGCCCCATCAAACGGAATGACGTGACTGCCAACACAACGATTGGGGCAGCGTCCGACTCGACGTTTCCACTCCACCCATCCCACAATTGTCAGCATCCGACGACTCACAAAGCCTTTACTGTGCAAACGACTGCCACAATGGGCACAGTTGCTCCAGATCTCAGGTTGTTTGGCTCGTCTATTCAGTTGGTATTCCACTAGGGTTCTGGCAAACCACAACCCGATTTGCCAAGCCGTTAATACTAAACTGGCAAGCGTAACACTGCTTTGCAGTTTCTCGTTGAAACGTTGCCATTCTGGGACTTCGGGTACAACCAATTCGTTGAGCGTTAGCATAGACATAGAAGTTTTTTATTGCAGGTGTACCTTGAGTGGTGCACCTTTTTTGTACTCTCTTCTATTCTCGCTAACCACACCTCTATTCTCGCTAACCACACCCAGTCTCCCCCAACCTTCGGATGCACCCGTAGCCACCTAAACGGAAACGCCAGAAGAAGAAGGAAGCAAACGGCAGTTTAATAAAATCGCTGTTTCAAGCCCATGATGCAACAAAGGATGAATTGAGCCATTGCGCGATCGTTCATTTGCTCAACATGGTGGTCAGGTGGGTGAACAGGAAGAAGATCCAGAAGCGTTTGCTCAAATGATTCACCGAAAGCAGAAAGAGATTGAACGACTCGAAGCCCAGCTTGTCAGTCGATTACCCAAAGGGCGAGATCTCACTGGCGAGGAATTTTTGGAGACCTTGGCGACAGCAACAACAACACAATGCGTTGAAGCGGCATAAAAACCGAACAAAAGGCTACACCCGTCAATATTCAGAATGTGAACTGGGGCAGTATGTCGATCGCCTATTAGCTAAATCCGTGATCGAACTAGCGAAACAATTCCAGGCAGGCGGGATTATCCTGCCTCACACCTAGAATTTGCGAGAACATCTGGCGGCTGAAATTAATGCCAAGGCTGAACGGAAATCAGACTCTAAAGAGGTACAGGACAAATATGCTAAACAGGTTCGTATCAGTATTCATCGCTGGAGCTACGATCGTCTACTCTCCACGATCAGTTCTCAGGCAAACAAGCTAGGACTGACGCTCGAAACAATGGCTCAACCGCCTCACGGAACCCCGCAGGAGAAAGCAAGAGATGTAGCGATCGCCGCCTATCATTCTCGACAAGTTTCCTCAAATTAAGCAATCGATGTAGTACGACTGAACCTGGACAAGTTAATATGTGAAGCAACAGCGCCGCAGTTCATGCTCTTTGAGCCGCTGAACTGTGAAAAATGCGGGGTCAGTTTGATCGTTGTGAGACGATCGTGCTTTCCGCCCCTGAGTAGCTGCCCGTTCACTGACTGCCATCTTGGTCGTTGTTCAACAATACTTAACTAATACATGACTAAACAAGTAGGAGTTGCCTTGCTCCTCATGGACAAATGGTTTGTCGTTTTGACATTTAGTCTGTCGCTACGGACAAATAATTTGTCACTCTACAGTACATCTTAAAAGCCCGTGGCGAGGATTGAACTCGCGACCTCACCCTTACCAAGGGTGTGCTCTACCACTGAGCCACACGGGCAAACTGCAAGGCAAAAGGATGAAGGTAGAAGGATGACGATCGCTTTCTATTTCTTTGCCTGAAGGATGTCGCCAGTAGGTCTGATTCATCCTTCAAAGTTTATTCTTCTACCTTTCCTTTTTCGTGGATGGGCCGGGCTGGATTCGAACCAGCGTAGGCGTAGCCAGTGGATTTACAGTCCACCCCCATTAACCACTCGGGCACCGACCCGCCCTCTCCACGAATATTGATAGTAGCATAACTAAGTGACAATTTCAGAAAAAAAATTTTAGCTGCGTCCCAAATGACGAAAATTTCCCAGTGATCGCCCCCGGTTTAGTCGAATCCGTGAAGGAAAATCGCTTTCATCATAAATTTCTCCCACCAGTTCTTCCAAAATATCCTCCAGCGTCACCAAACCCACCGTACCGCCATACTCATCCACCACGATCGCCAAATGAAGTCGCTGTTGCAGCATTTCCTTCAGCAAATCCGCCACTCGCTTCACCTCTGGCACAAAAACAGGCGGCTCCATTGCCCGTATAACCCGTGCATCTGCCTCACCTGCCTCTCGTAGCATTTTTAGCTCCTGGAGTGCCCGCTTCAAGTGAACAATGCCAATGATTTCGTCCTTAGACTCTTCCTGCACCGGAATCCGGGAATAACCCGTTTCCAGACACAAATCCACCAAATTTTGCAACGTCGCCTCATGGGAAATGGTTCGCATATCAACCCGTGGCTTCACCACATCATGAGCTTGAAGCCGATCGAGCATCAGGGCTTTGTTCAATAGTTGGCGTTTGTCTAGGTCAAGTTGCCCTTTACCGCTCAAGACTTCAATCATAAGCTGGAGATCCTGTACGGATTCGCCGGATTGAACAGCACCACTTTGAAAGAGCCGAATGGCAGTTTGGGCGATCGCCTCCAGAAAATAAGTAATGCCAAGCCAGGAAAAAATTCGTGAGAGCCAGTAGACCGGACGCACCGCAAACTGGAAAAACGGCAGAACGTTGTTAATCGCCAACGATTTAGGGGTAATTTCCCCAAAAATTAGCACTAAAACGGTGATAAACAGCGTGGCAATAAATACTGCCTCCCCGCTACCTAACCAAACCGCAAATAGATTGCTTGTGAGGATGGCAGAGAAATTATTCACCAAATTATTACCCACCAGCAGGGTTGTAATAAATCTGGCTCGCTTTTCTAAGACCAGGGAAAACAGACCACTTCGATCGCCCTGCTCTTTGATCAACGCTCTGAGCTTGAGGTTGTCTAATGCCGTAATTGCAGTTTCTGAGCCGGAAAAGAAGGCTGAAAGGGAGAGCATCAAGACAAGAACACAAACATCAATCCAGACTTGTCCGAGCAGAGGGCGAACTTGGGCAAAGTACGGATGAAGTGGAATAGGTAAGGGAATCACGGATAGAAGGGGGGGTGCTAAGGGAGTCGTTACAGTCACCATCTTGGATGATACGGCAGTACGCAGAATGCTTAGAACAAGTTCCCCGGCTTGAAGCTCATCCGTTATGGATTTCAACAAACCCGGCCGTCCTAACTTTTCCATCCGTTGCCATACTCTCCACCTTAAACTCAAAGCGCAAAGTCGGGGCAATTTACGAGTTACTGCCTCCGTTGACACTCAGGATCATCGATTCAATCACCTGTAATCATTTTGCTTTGTTGACTGGGCGGGCAAGATGCCCACCCCACAAAAATTTCAGGTTATTAAACTTGGATTCTTCAGATCCTGATGACTTGCCGTTACACCCTAACGACCGCAGCAATTTTCTCCAGCAGTCTGGACAACCGTTCGATGTTAATGACAAACCCGCCCTCAACTTCATCTCCTACCAAAAAGGCAAACTTTAGATCAACGCAGTCTGTGAAAGATTTGAATACCGTATTAAATCGCCAGGGCGGTTGAAAGGTGAGGAGAGTGCCTCCATCTGCGATCGTGTATATTCCGTGGGACATGTGGCTTCCTTCAACCCCCAGAATGATTTGTGCCCCTAGCGTTTGCTGCACGATTTCCTCAGGAGTCATGCTTGCCGGTTCCAGGATGACAAACCCCTGCCGCCTCAGAAACGCTTCAACCTCTGTTGCATTCTTAATCAGCCGAACCGACCCATCGGTGCCTCGTCGCAGCATCACTTTGGAATTTTTGGAGGCAGGATAGGAAGATTTCAACAGCGATCGAAGAGCTTGGTAGCGCTTTCGCATGTAGTGATTTTGACCGCGATCGTCAATAATGAGCAGTTCATCGCAGTGGGCATAGGAAACTGGAACACGCGGTAAGTGAAACAACTGCCGATAGCCTGGTTCATCTCGGTAAAGGGGACGATCGACGGTAATGGGTTCAGCCAACTTTTGGGCTGCCAAAGCCAGAGGCACATCGCAAACCATCCAATCACCAAACCATTTGTTGCCAACCCAGCTACAGGCAAGAGCAGCCTTAGGGAAATGTTCGGCCCGTTCAGATATCCACAGTTGGTGGGGCGTTTCCACTAACGGATAGTGACAAGCCTCTTTATAGATATGTCCACGAATTAGCCGTGCGTTTTTAACGCGATACAGTACGGTTGCAGCATCCACCTGGACACCTGGTTGAACATGGCTAACCTCATGTTCATAGGATGAAAAGAAATGAACACCCCTGACCTTTTCCAAGTCGTCATTCAGATAAATTGCGGATGGATAGCTTCGCTTCTCCTCTGGATGAAGAATCCACGATCGATCGCTGACATCCTGAAAGCTCCGCCGTCTGCCAAACAGCCGGTAAAACTTCTGTTTGAACAAAAAGTAATTCAACATCGCTCGCAATTCTTCCTCTGATTCAAAGTTCTCTTCAGTGGAACTTGAGTATCTTTGGCACTCATCTGACGCGCAACTGTCCCTTCCCCAGGTGTTCCGCTGACCTAGCGTTCTTAACTGGAACTTATCTGGGTTTGTAACTTATCTAAATTTAGAATTACGGCTTGACAAATTGGCTCTCTTAAGTCAACTTGCAGCTAGATAAACTTGTAGATTTTGTGATTCAGGTGAAATCTGATTCAGGTGAAATGTGATTCAGGTGAAAGTGATTCGGATTTTACAGCTTCTTCGATCTTTCATCAACATGCATACTTACCTCATAAAAGCAACACAATAGGAAACCGTCTTCATTCTTACGTTATAGAAGTATAAAAAAACGTTGTTTGCTAGCCAAAAGCACTGTGCCTGAACGGATGCACCATTAAGATTGAGGGGACGAGTTGAGCTAGGTAGGATGCGATTACTCAGCGTTCAGTATGCAGGTTGCTACAAGGAGGCCTTTTATCAACTTGCCCAAGGAGAGCATGAAGAAACTTACTACGCCCAAAAATATTCTGTGGATGCGGTTGCTGGGCTGAAGCAGTATGCAGATGAAGTAGCCACTTTGTCTTATCTAACGAATGAAACCTATGATGAATACTTGCCCAATGGGGTACGGGCAATCGGTGCGGGCATGCGCCGAGAAGTTGACTTTAAAGAAATTCTGAGATTCATTAAATCTTATAATCCAACCCACTTGATTCTACGGACACCCACTACTGAAGTCCTGAAGTGGGCTGTTCAGCACCAAATTCCCACGATCGCCACCCTAGCAGATTCGTTTCAAGCTAAAGGTCTACGTCATTACCTCAAAAATCTTCAGTTAGCCCATCTGCTCAATAGTAAATCTGTACATTGGGTGGGAAATCATGGTGTCAGTGCCTCTCGTTCTCTCCAAAGAATTGGCGTGAACCCAGATAAAATCATTCCCTGGGATTGGCCCCATGTGATTACGCCTAGCCTGTTTTCAGCGAAGACCTTGCGGTCAGACGAACAGGTGAATAGCCAACCCTGGAACATGCTTTTCGTTGGACATCTATCCGAGGCAAAAGGTGTTGGTGATGCTCTCCGTGCGATCGCGGATTTGAAGCAAAAAGGACTCGCTGTAAACCTGAAACTGGCAGGTAAAGGCAGCTTAGAACAGTTTCAATTGCAGGCGCAGCAGCTTGGTATTGCGAATCAGGTTGAGTTTCTGGGCTTAGTGAAAAACAAAGAAGTTGTTACTTTAATGCGATCGGCTGATTTGGTTTTGATTCCCAGCCGCCATGAATACCCAGAGGGCTTTCCCATGACCATTTATGAAGCCCTGTGTTCCAGAACCCCCATCGTTGCTTCAGACCATCCCATGTTCCGGGAACGATTGCAGCATCTGAATAACGCCATGATCTTTCAAGCAGGCAATGCGAATGCTTTAGCTAACTGCGTTGAAGATATTCTACAGTCTCCGCATCTTTACCATTCTTTGTCTCAGGCTAGTGCGGAAGCATGGCAGCGATTGCAGATCCCAGTTCAATGGGGGGACTTTTTAAACTACTGGTTGCAGCAGTCACCCGAAAGCCACAATTGGTTGCAGGAAAAGACCCTAGCTTCTGGGCTGTATAATCAACCACAGCAACCTCAGCCTGCGATCGACAGTTCACCAGTTCATGCTGATGATGCACCTGATCCCAGCGCAGAACATGCAATCTTACCTTCACTCTAAGTCTCATCTCATGCCGTTTGCTTGCTCGCAGCGTAAGAACAAAAGATGGGAAGAACATAGTTGCTTGCTAGTCAAGCTCAACTGAATTGTGAAACTTCAGGCGTTGCAATTGAGTGTGGAATGGTTAGAACAATTGGAACAGAAAAAGCCAGATAGGGCTTAAAATTCAAAGCTTGTCCTAATCATTCCTCCTGCTATGGCACAAGCCATTCAAAGTTAATTGTGAAATAAATTGCAAACTGTAATTGAATACGTAGAAAGGTTTAAGAGCCGTTATGGCAGACTTTTGCCCAAAAGCCGATTAATCTTGTCACTGTGAACAAACTTTTCGGCAAGGCAGTACTTTTTTAAGTCGCAATATAGAGTGTTCAAACAAAAATGGAATTCACCACTGAAACCAAATCATCGCTGTTAAAGCAACTTTCACCGCTTCCCTATCCTGTGTATTTTGTCAATAAAAACGCTGATAAATTTGGGGATTTGATGAATGGCAGTCCATTGCCATCTGACTTGAAACCATACTATGAAAAATGTATCGACGGTACCGATATCTGGACTGTGCAAACCTATCTTCATTTGCGACAACGAGGCTTGAACGTTCATCTCGTTCCTGACTGTATCCCAAATCAAATTTGCGTTGTTGCTTATCATCACTTGTTCATCCGCGATATGGCCTTTAACAGCTATGTCGTTGCTTGTCGTTTGGATTCTGCCCGTCCAGAGATTTGTGAACAGCAAACTGTACTGAATCCAACCAATGTGATGAGCGAAACAGATCACTTCATGCCTCATTGGCCCCAACCCATTCTGAAGCCCCGCGATCGCTCCCGTGGCGCGAAGGTTGAAACGCTTGACTTCAAGGGAAATACACTGAACCTAGCTGAACCCTTTCGGACGGATGCATTTCATCAACAGCTAAACGATTTGGGTATTCGCCTAGTGTTGGACTCCGCGAATGCAGCAGATAAATCGCTCTCTCAGTATCAATCTTGGGGAGATTACACTCAAAGCGACGTTGTTTTAGCCGTTCGTAACCTAACGGAATATGACTTTACACTGAAGCCTGCCATTAAGCTAATTAATGCTTGGCATGCAGGTTGTCCGGCTTTGCTTGGAGTAGAACCTGCGTATCAGGCAGTGAGGCGGTCAGAATTGGATTACATTGAAGTTCGTACACCTGACGAAGCGATTGCTGCGCTCTCTCGCCTAAAAAATGAGCCTGATTTATACAACGCGATGGTTGAAAATGGGTTCAAACGAGCAGAGGAATTCTCGACCGATCGCATTGCAGAACAATGGCGAGATTTATTGGCAAACCCGATCGCCAAAGGCTATGAGCGTTGGCTAAAGCAGAATTTTCTACAAAAACTAATTATCCGCCCAATCCAGTTTGCTCAGCGAACCTCTCGACACAAGCAGCAAATTCAGCATTATTTCTATCATCGGGAACACGGGGTAAGACCCTATGGAGAAAACAAGGCTTAATGAGCAAGGGACAAACCAATCAATGATTCTCTATAGCGGCAGATAACTGCCGTTTTTATTTTTAAGACTGTGGATTAAATAACCTGCGTGATGTTTTGCTGGGTTGACTGGACAGGCAAGATGCCTACCTCACAAGAATTTCAGTTTATTGAATTTCTATTCCTAAGCTACGCAAATTGTAGTCATGCATTACAATATGTATTCTGTCAATCTGCTGGGTATAAATTGGATATAAATATACAGTTCATAAAAAATAAATAGCTTCATGGATTCTTTACGAAGTTTGGAACGATATTCTTAAACCCTACATAAAGTAGTGATTTGCAAATCGGTCTATCTTCAGTATATTTAAGTAAGCTCTGTGCTGATAGCGCAAAATGCTCGTCAGCGTCTTAAGGGCTTCAAAAGCAAAGTAAGCTTGAACTGCTTTCAAAGCATCTTTTTTCAAACTTTTATTCATTGATAAAATCACTTATTAATTTAGTTGCCTACTTTACCGATTTTCTGTTTTTTATTTTGTTGTGGTTCTTGAGGATAAAGTCGTGTTACAGGGCATCTTATTATCCAGTTTGAAACAGCTAATTCAAGATTTGTTTGTTTCACTAGCTCTTAAGACAATCTCCTTTTTAAGTCCACCATAAGAATAAAACTACGCTTCCGCTTAGACAGTGCTGCCGTAAAGTGATCTATTTGTGCAAAGAAGGCTTGCAGAATAGAAAAATTTGACGGATACAGTCGAGGTCAGCCAGGTTCATTCGTAAGGCAGAATATTTCCTGGCAATGCAATTACTTAGGTGATTTTGATTAAGTTGTATTTGCTTTTGCTGACCTATTCTTTTCTTCCATTCACTTTCGAGCTAGCTATCTAAGCTGCCAATTTGTATTTGCTGATAGGTGAGTCTTCTACTTAGCTTCACTTGCAGCCATATCGCATTTCTAGCCAGCATCCAGTCAGCATAAAGTTTAGCGAGTTTGGGCTTTATAGAAATCAAAAAACATTGAGCGATCGGGGTATGGAAGGTTTTTCTCCTTTCACTAGAGTTGCAAAGTAGTTATCCAACCGATCAGGCTCAACTATTTTTTAATTTCCATAGAGCAGAAACGGGAATATAGAAAAGTCAACAGATCTCTTTCCGTTAACGGCTGTTGACTAAAGCCGAAACATCGTCTTCTCACTATTCCCTTTGCCATCGTCTTTGCTGATTGCAGAAAACTCAAGTGAAATTTGAGCAGAGATTTGGCTTTTGCCATAAAAGCAAATGGATTATTGGTTCTCACGCCAGAATCGCTCATCCGTCTCTGACTTTCACACAAACTTTTGCTTCTTGATCTATCTACTTACAGTCACACTGAATTAAATAACAGCCATGATTCAACCACCCCATATTGTTAATGCAATGTCTGCCCAAAGACGAGTGGCGATCGTCACTGCACTTGTGGGATCAATTCCTTTATCGATCGGTACTAAACTGCGACAGCTATTGTATCGTAGGTTCTTTGCCCACATGGACTCAAATGTCACGATCGAATGCGGTGTAGAGTTCGTTTTGCCACAGGCTATGCAACTGGGTAACAATGTCTCAATTGGTAGATATTCTCGGTTGAACTGTTGGCAGCCCGGTAGCAAGTTAATGATTCACAGAGGCAGTAAATTTGGGCAAGGAGTTCAGATTCAACCACTAGGTGGAACAATTGAAATTGGTGAAAATGTAGCCTTTGATTCCTATATTTGTTTGGCAGGCCCAGGGGACATCTACATTGGCAATAACTGTCTAATTGCTTCCCACTGTGGAATGTACGCCAATAATCATGTGTTTGATGACCCCCACCGTCTTATCAGCCAACAGCCCCTAACCTGTCAGGGAATCGTCATTGAAGATGACTGCTGGATCGGAACCGGGGTTAAGGTGTTGGATGGTGTCACGATCGGTCAAGGCAGCGTTGTTGGTGCAGGAGCCGTTGTCACCAAAAATATTCCCCCTTACTCGGTTGCTGTTGGCGTTCCTGCCAAGGTTATTTCTAAGCGAGGAGGAGTTCCTTCAGCGGTTCGTTACGCTCAACGGGAACTCTCCTCTTCTTCCTAGGCGACTAGCTCTCCCGTTTCCTGGAGGGTGTGCAAGCGGTGGTAAATGCCGCCCTGATTGAGCAGTTCCTCATGGCTGCCCACTTCCACAATTTGTCCCTGATCCAGAACCACGATCTGATCGGCTTCCCGAACGGTGCTAAGGCGGTGGGCAATAATGATGGTGGTACGGGTTCCCAAGATACTCTGCATGGCGAGCTGAATCGATCGCTCAGATTCGTAGTCCAGGCTGGAAGTGGCTTCATCAAATACCAGCACGTCAGGGTTCACCAACAGAGCACGGGCAATACCAAGTCGCTGCCGTTGTCCCCCAGAGAGGCGCACTCCCCGCTCACCCACAACCGTATGGTAGCCCTTGGGTAGTAGATGAATAAATTCGTCTACTCTGGCAATTTTGCAGGCTTCCTGGACTTCCTCAAAGCTAGCAGTTGGGTTGCCGTAGGTCAGGTTGTCCAGCAGGGTGCCGTTGAAAACATCCACTTCCTGGTGAACGATCGCCAGCTGTTTCCGGTATCCAGTGATGTCAAGCGATCGGATATCCTGCCCATCGATCAAGATTCGTCCACTTTGCGGCTCAAAATAGCGAAACAGTAACTTCACCAGGGTAGATTTTCCAGACCCCGATCGCCCCACCAGTGCTACCGTTTGGCAGGGTTCAATCAACAGATTAATCTCTTGCAGTACCGGGCGTTCTGGCCCATAGCCAAATTGCAGTTGCTCAAAGTGGACTTTTCCCGAAAACTGGTAGTGCCGCACTGCCTCCGGTGAGTCTTCCAAATTGGCAGCATCCGTTCCCACGGGCAACCGCATAAACTCATGAAGTCGCTGCATGGAGGCCAATCGACGGGCAAACACCTCAGCCAGACTGCTAATGGGTTCCAGTTCGGAATAGGCCATGCTTGAAACCGTCAATGTGGTGACAAAATGCCCCAGGGAAAGCCGTCCTTGCAAGGTTGCCCATAGCGTTAGCCCCAACACAATAAATACAGAAGACTGGATCACCAGCCGTTGCCAACTAAATAGAACTATATAGCCTTTGTGAATTCGCCCATCTACTACTTTGAACTCTCGTTCCAGTCGTTCCTTCTGCCGTTTCAGTTCATTCGCTTCCGTAGCAAATGCTTTGACAGTTTTAATATTGGTAATAATTTCGGCGGTGCGGCTCTCGGTGTTCTCCTCATGTCTTTCCAGAATGGCTTCTTTGTCGATCAACCATCTCAGGGACTTCATGGTGAAGCTGAAAATGAAAATGAACGACAGCAAAAAGAGGAGAGCAATTCGCCATTCGATCAGCAAAATTACCCCAAAAATTCCCACCACTCGGATAATTTTGGGAATCATTTGTCCAGCAATTTCGGGATAAGTCCAGGTATGGTTAGATATCCCTCTAGCGACCGGTCCGGCGATTCGTCCAGCATTATTTTCGTCATAGAATTCCAGGGGTAAGGTCAAGATTTTGGCGATCGCTGCTCCGGTATGATCTCGACGAGAGCGCAGAGCAATATCCCAGTGAAACCAGTGACTTAACCAGGGTTGCAACGGGGCCCGAACGACTGTTGTTAGAAAAATAATGCCAAGTAGAACCATTACCGATAAAGATTGTCCCGACGGTTGCTGAGTAACTTGAGCCACTTGCAGAGTCAGGGCTTGGAGCGGCGCGTCGATTGCTTGCCCAGAAAGGACGTTCAAAAGTTGACCGATCGCATAGGGCACTGCCAAATCGACAATTTCAAACAGGCTGCTCATGGTAATACTGAAGACAGACCAGCCCCAGTACGATCGGAAGTAACGCACAATATCAATCAATTTAGACATATGGGTAGATTCTGGTAGGGGCAGAGAGAACTCAGCAAAGAAAGAGCGAAATGAGTACTTAATAGATGATTACGAATGTAGCACGGCTGTAGTATAAATCGCCATAACCAAAAAGAGGAGACACAGAAAGCATCTCCTCCAACGTAGGGTGTATTCAATTGGGTAAGGTTTAGCTGAAAGCGTAGGCAGACTGCAACGCCCAGAGAATTAAAAAGACGATCGCCCCAATAATGAGCAGCCCAGAGAGAGCTACCGCAGGTGTGCTGTCCGCGCCTTTAAATTTCATAATTCCTCGATTCATGTCAGTCATGGGATCTATTCCTTTTGCTAGAAGGCGTAGATATGTCAAGCTTTTACGATTTGAGCCTATCTCATTCATAGCGCAGGAAGATAACCGACATAAGACAGGTCAATCTTCCCCGATCAATTCTAGCCAGACGCTTGACAAAACCTGCGTCGGGTAGCACACTTTAAGGATTTCTTTCGACTTACCTGTTCTTTTCATAGAATTTAAGAATTTGAAGCTCACCTTCTAGCAATAAGAAACATTGAGCATGGGAACATTTTGGCAACGTTGTACGAATAAATGCTTAACGCCTACCCCAATCGACAGGGTTTTTAAAGTCCAAAATTCCTGCGCTTTTCGGGTAGGGTCTTAATTGTGTTGAGGTAACTAGTCGTGAAGATAAGCCCATTTCATGCGTTGTTTCCGATCGTCCTCACGATCGCCGCTTTCCCCGCAACCGCCCAACCCAATTCCCCTGATCCAACTGCTCCACCCCTGATCACGCCGGATACACGAGCCTATCGCTATCAATGTATTGGTGAACGAACTTTTGAAGCTGAATATTCTTTGGAATTGGCAACAGTGACAATGGAAGGTGAGACGTTCAGGCTAACCCAAACACCATCTGCATCTGGAGCACGGTACACCGACGGAACAATGACGCTTTACACCAAGGGAAATGAAGCCTTCCTGGAAATGAACGGGCAGATGACCTATGAAGATTGCCTTGGCGAACCGATCGCCCTATCTGAACAAGAAGGTGAGAGCGAAATCGTTCAGAGTGAGGCTCAGGATACGGTCAGTGATGAGGAAAGCGCGGTTGTGGAGCCAATTATCCAACCCATTACGTTTGTTTGTGATGATGACATGACCTTCCAGGCAGAATTTACTCCGGAACAAGCTGAACTGACCCTGGAGGATGCAACCCTCATTTTGGAACAAATTCCTGCGGCTTCGGGTGCTCAGTACAGTGATGGTCAAACCCTTCTGGCAACCAGGGGGGATGCTGCGTTCATTGAAGTGGACGGTGAGATGCTTTACGAAAACTGTCTGGCTCAGACCGATGCGGCCGAAGCTGAGGAATCTTCAGTTGAGCGATCGGCTCAAACCGTTGAAACCGTCGAAACCGTTGAAACCACCCAGCAAACTACACAGCAAACGCTCCAGCAAACCACCGTTCAGCAGGCTCCAGCCCCAGCGATGTCCAGTCCTGTCACCAGTCCAGCTCCAAGTCCGACTCCGGTACGGGCACTCTGGTAAGGATGGCAAGATTCGGACAATTTGAGGCGGCGAGAACGTTTTATGAACCTGCCCCGACGTGTGTTCGTACTGCTGTAAAACGCTATTCGTTTGAAGTGGGGGTGATATGGGTTTCGCCCCTGCCGTTGCAACTAGGCTGTTACAATCTGGGTGAAAGCGGGTACTCTCCGACTGGCTTCAGTGGAGAAAGCGGTGAAAGTTGCGTTAATCGTTGGTGGCATTTTAGGAATTTTGCTCCTATTGGAACTTGGTTTGCGTTGGCGATTTGGTTTTGGCAATCCCCTGCTATATCAGGCTGATCCTGAGATTGGATATGTGTTGGCTCCTCATCAGCGTACTCGCCGTTTTGGAAATCGGATTGAAATTAATCAATATTCGATGCGAAGTCCAGAGATTTCTTTGAACCGTCCCCAGAACACTCTGCGCGTTTTGCTATTGGGAGATTCGGTGGCAAATGGCGGCTGGTGGACAGATCAGGCTCAAACGATTTCTGCTTTATTGCGGCAGCACCTACAGCGGGAATTGTCGCGATCGACCCCTTCTATCTCATTTGAGCCAGTCAATCAGATTGAAGTGTTAAATGCTTCGGCCAACTCCTGGGGGCCGCGAAATGAACTAGCCTATTTGCAACGGTTTGGCAGCTTTGAGTCACAAGTCATTGTGCTGATCATTAATACAGATGATTTGTTTGCGACGGCTCCGACCTCTGTGCAGGTGGGGCGCGATCGAAACTATCCTGCCCGTAAGCCACTGTTGGCGATAACAGAAGTGATTCAGCGTTATTTAATGCGGCAACCTCCCATTCCAGAACTGGAAGCGGTGCAGCAAGAAGGCGGCGATCGGGTGGGGATCAATGTAGCGGCGATCGGACAGATTCAGGATCTTGCTCAGCGATCGGATGCTCAGTTTTTGCTGGTGTTAACCCCTTTACTCAGGGAGGTGGGTGAACCAGGTTCCCGTGATTATGAACAAAAAGCACGTCAGCGATTAATGGAATTTACTCAACGCCAAAATATTCATTTTATCGATGCGCTAAAAGTCTTTAATTATTCTAAAAATCCGTCAATTTTTTATCATGATCACATTCACCTAAATCGGACTGGAAATCAGCAAATTATGGAAACGATCGCCGGAGAAATTCAATCAATATGGTGGAAACCATAAATTCGCATCAAGATTCTAATTTTTATCTGGGGATCGACTTTGGGACATCTGGAGCCAGGGCAATTGTAATCAATGCAGATTGTCAGATTCAATTCCAAGCCAGCGTTCAATTGACAGACAAACAGGATTGCAACCTTTGGCAAACGGCCCTCTTTAACCTGTTAGAATCCATTCCGGCAGCACTGCGGCACCATATTCAGTCGATCGCCATTAACGGCACCTCCTCCACCGTTCTGCTTTGCGATCAGCAGGGGCAACCCCTCGCCCCACCCCTGCTCTACAACGACTCAAGCGGCTGTCTCTTATACACATCT
>PVWD01000132.1 GCA_003003615.1 filamentous cyanobacterium CCP2
CAGAAACGATCGCGGGGAAGGTTGAGTATGGAGTTCATGCCGTATCCAAAGAATTTTTTGCAGGTCTTTGTGTTTGCCTGCCAGGAAGGCGATCGGCTGCATCAACCGCAAGGCCCAGTCTACAACCGGAGTTCGCCAAAGCAACGGTCGCAAATGGTCATACCGTCCACAGAAACTATCATCTCGAATGCCAGCCGGAGCCAGCAAAATCAGGTGCGTCAATGTATTGGGGTAGGACAGCCCGTAGGCAGATGCAATCCAGCCTCCCAGGGAATGACCCACGATCGCACAAGGTTCGATTTCCATTGCTTCAACAAATCCCCGCACAAAAGCCACCATCCTGGCAATGTCATAGCGAATCATTGGCTTGGAGGACTCCCCACAGCCCAACAGATCCAAACCAATGCAGCGATGGCGAGTGGATAAGTTTGCCACCAGCGTTTGCCAGCACTCACTCTTTCCCATAAAGCCGTGCAAAAACAAAATGGGTGAGCCGGTTCCTTGCTCCCAGTAGGCGGCGGTGTAGGAATTGAACTTTGGAGAAAGGATAACGGATTGCTTTGTCATGGATGGACTGCTGGTGACTTGATGCATAGGTTCAACGACAAATTTGCTGCTTGCGCGTGATGAATTTATTTCAAAAGTAACAGTCCTGTAACACTCCTGCGTATTCCCAAGTGGAGAGCCAATGCCGTGAGCTATCTTGGTATGAGCCAGGTCGTTTTGTTGGGCGGGAGTTATGAAAAGACTGTTGCTGACGAGCCTCTTTGTGGTTGGTTTGGTTTGGGCACTGGTAAGCTATCCGGGGGCTGCCAACCGAGGGGCTTATGAATCAATCGTGTTAGATTTTCAGCCCGGTTTAACGCCAGCCCAGATTGAGAACGAGTTGGCAGCCTTAAGCCAAACCTTTGGGGTGGAGCCGCGCCTCAACAGTGAATTTTCAGATCAAGAGCAAGTTTACGTTCTGGAGGGGGATGCTGCGCTACTGCGTCGCCTCAGACATTCTGACTTGAAGCAATATACAAAAGCGATCGACCCGAATTACATCTATCAAATGCAGGATGTTCCCAATGATCCGGATTACTACAGGCAGTGGAACCTGAAAACCATTAATGTTGAACCGGCATGGGATCAAACCAGGGGTGAAGGGGTGACGATCGCCGTCATTGATACTGGCATTAGCCCTGTTCCTGATCTGAAAAATACCAAATTTGTTGAAGGGTATGATTTCGTCAACAACCGTACCGAAGCCACTGACGACAATGGGCATGGAACCCACGTTGCCGGGACGATCGCCCAATCTACAAACAATAACTACGGTGTTGCCGGAATTGCCTATGAAGCCAAACTGATGCCTCTTAAGGTGTTGAGTGCTTCTGGTGCAGGAGAAATCACCGATATTGCTGAAGCTATCCGGTTTGCCGCAGATCATGGAGCCGATGTGATCAACATGAGTTTGGGGGGAATGGGTGACAGCGCAGTTCTGCGAGAGGCGATCGACTATGCCCATCACAAGGGAGTGGTGATTGTTGCCGCAGCCGGAAATGCTAATACAAACTCTGCTTCGTTTCCAGCCCGCTATCCTAATGTGATTGCTGTTTCTGCGACAGATTCTAGTGGGGTCAAAGCTCCCTATTCCAACTTTGGGGCAGGGGTTGACATTGCGGCTCCGGGTGGCTCTAAAACAAATGGTGATGCGGGAGGCATTGTTCAGGAAACGATCGATCCTCAGACGGGCGGCTCTACTTTCCTAGCGTTTCAAGGAACCAGCATGGCGGCTCCCCATGTGGCAGGCGTTGCAGCTTTGATTAAATCTGTTGGTGTGGAAGAACCCGATGCCATTGCCAAAATTCTCAAAGAGTCCGCACTGACCATTCCCGATGATGCCCTCAACCATTTTGGAGCAGGCATTGTCAATGCAAATGAAGCGGTTAAACAGGCCCAGCGCGGCAATTTAGACGTAAAAGATTTCTTCCGGTGGCTGCGAGAAAATGGCTACCTTAATCTGAAATTCTGGTTTGATGGGGGAGCCGTTGCCCTGTTGCCCAAACTGGCGATGGTGTTGGGGTCATACCTATTGGCCTGGTTCTTGAAGAATTATCTGCCCATCTGGAGCTTTTCTTTGGCAGGAGGTCTGGTAACGGGTAGCTCTGGGCTCTTCTTCCTGCGGGGCCTATACCGTTTTGATATTCCCCATTTTCCTTTCCGCCTTTTGGGTAGCTCCATTCCTGAATTGGGAGGAGCAATTCAGGGCAGCCCGTTGCTCAATCCGGTTTTTGCCAGCGTTTTGATTCCCTTCTGCCTTGTTGCCCTCTTGCTGGGGCATCCTTTCTGGAAGTGGTTTGCGGTGGGGTCTACGTTGGGTGTCGCGTCTTGCTTGGCTCTGAGTGCGGCGATCGACCCTAGCATGGTGTGGTTAGGTGATGGGCTGCTTGCCAGAAGCTTTTTAGCGGTTAATGCGATTCTTTGTGTGGGATTGGGCTATTTGGCGGCAAAGGCAGCGAATGGAGAGGGGCGAGTAGCAGGATGAAGAGTCGATCGCTCTCAATTCCTTTGCGGAACTTTCCGATCATGAAATTACGGAACGATCGCTCCTTGCGGCAAAGAAACTGCTCAAGCCAGCCTGAGTGGATCTAAAGTAATCAATACAGGATGAAGGGAGTCCAAGAATGATTACAGTGGAAGGAACCGTCCAACGATCGGGAATGGGAGCCGGAACGTGGGCGATCGTGTCTCGTGATGGCACCACTTACGAGATTTACAAAGATGCCCCCAAAGACCTACTCCAACCTGAATTGCAGGTGCGCGTTAAGGGACAAGTTCGGGAAGATGTGATGACGATCGCCATGATTGGCCCTGTTTTAGAGGTCAAAAGCTTTGAGCGATTAGAACCATGAACAGGGCAGCAGACACAAAGATTAGAACACTCTAAGAATGCTGCAAAAAACTAGAACGGATGAAGATGGCAACCCGAAACCGTCCTAATCAGTTTGCATCGAGTCTGTCTAAAATTTTGTGTCAAGTGTCAAGTTCGCCTTGAATTAAAATTCAGGCTAAAAACTTAAATCCGTTGAAACGGATTGCAAGACTGATATCTTAAGGGTTTAGTCAGTTTCAACTGACTTTCGCTCTTAGCCCAAACTTTAGTTTAGGGCACAGGAGATTTTACAGACTACCCAATTAATTCATCTGTGCCACAACCTCTTGCAGCTTTGTCCGAAATTCTCCTTTCGGATGGGCCCCCTTCACTTCACCTAAAATCTTGAAGTCTTCGGCTTCAGGGGATTGGCAGATGATGTAAGTGGGCCATCCCATCTCAGATTTATCGGGATACTGCGTCAGCAAAATCTTGCGATATTTACGGTAGGTTGCGGTGTCCTGCATTTTGACATCAACAAACGTTAGCCCCAACTCATCAGCAACCTTCTGGTCATAAAAAGACATCTTATGACACAGCCCACAATCTTCTGAGGAAAATTTAATAATGGCTAAACTCATAACCTGTGAATGGAGTAAGTAAGCAACACTCAGTCGTTAACGACTCTAACCGAGCTTGACAAGAATTGCCCAACAGAGCAACCAATTTTAGTAATTTGCTACAAACCCTATCCTAGCAGCGGCTTTCCTTTTCCTGTTCCCCCACAACTCCCCTTTAGGTTGACCAGTTTCAGGCTATCCTCTTGTAAAGTATTCCTTAGAAGGTTATCAACCCTTAACAAATTTTCTTTGTTGTGTTTGCGTTTAGGAGGAAAACCAATGGAAGCGATTGTGACATTCCTGTGTGACGGCACGATCGTAGCAGGTCTGGGCTATTTGGGCGTTGGCTTGTTGTTGCATCTGGTGGATTGCTGGAATCGGACTGCAACTGCGGTTGAGGTCAAAGCGTTACCCAGTAAGGCACAGCTTAGCCTTCCAGAAGCAACCTCATCTCCAGTTGTTGTGAAAGCGGTTCGCACGGAAAGACAGCCTGTTCCAGTCCAGGTGAATGCAACAGACTAGAGCAGGCGGTGTGACTTTTAATTTTGACTGTTAATAAAGTTGATGACTTTTGCTTGCGTTGAGGGAATCGATGCGGGCAGACAGGAGGAGTCTGCCCACTAACCCGTTGATCTTATTCGCCTGGAACCACAATTAAGGTAATGCCTTGTACGCCCAGAACCTTCACCAATTCTCCGGGTAGCACAGGCTCAGAATGAGAATCAGCGAATTTAGCTTTCCAGATGCTTCCTTGAAAGCGGACTCTGCCAGCATGGTCAGGTGCGATCGCCTGTTCAACATGACCGTGAGCGGGTTGAGGGAACAACTTGATCGATTTGTCAGGTATAGCCTTCATGTTTCCTGAGTGATGCCCAATAGATAAACGACGGTAGATGGGTTCATGGAGTGAACCTTAACCCTGATGATTAGGAGACAGGAAGACTGTTTGTAGATGGAGATGGAAGTTATTGATAGCAATTTGCAGAGGGAATTTGCAAACAGCGATCGTCTCTAGCACAGCTCTTAGCACAATAAAAGCTCGATCGTCTCCTTAGTAGGTATATACGTAATCTTTAGTTCAATTTTCGGAGACGGTAAAAGCTTAATGCGCCCGATCTCAATTCTATAGTCGATCGAGGTTCCTCCATATTTGAGAATTAAATCAATCAAGTTGTCCATCGTTCCTCACTGACCCAAAGAAAAGAATTGACTATTTTCCTGTCGTTTCGTTAACATGCAGCAATGCTATGGCAAACTGGGTTCCTCCTGAGGAGTCTGGCGAAACTGTTCCACAAATTTAATTAGCCGCATTGCCAGCCAATCTTTCCGATAAATTTCCTGCATGATTTTGATCGGTTGGGTGTAAAGCGTGTCACTGGCAAAGATTTCAGCCCAATTCAGTTCTGCGATCGGATGCACTCCGGCATATCGTAGGGTTTTCAGAAATTCATGGGCAATCAAGCCTTGAGTGATGGCAGAGGGATGCACCCCATCCAAGCTAAAAATGCCGCCTTGCTTCAAGTTCCCGCGTTCATCAGCATGGTAATACTTTGTGTTAACCGGCGGATAGCGGAAGTGAAAATCATCAGGAAACTTGTAGGTAGGCTTGCCGTTGTTTCGTTTGTAAGCCAGTTCAGAGAAGTGTTGTGAAAGATGCACAATAAAGTATCGTTGCTGTCCATGTTGCTGATTCTTTTCATCAACCAGCTTTTGAATTGTTTTGTTGTATTCTAAAATGCAATCATCAATGTGAATTACGTCTTGCATCGTGAGATATTTACCCGTTTGAATGGCAAATTCCGCTTCAAAGGGAAAGTATGTGTAGTATTCGTAATAAATCCAAGTTTCATCACCCCGTTTTACTTCAGTCGTTTCTCCAACTCCTTTTGCAAAGGGAATCACAGTCACCATTGGAATCGTTCCTAAAAACACTTTCCAATCTGCATACTGATTATTTTCCATTCGCGAATCAACCCGATCGAGTAGTTCAGCATATTCCAATTCAAAATCGCGAGGATGCCAGAGATTCCATCCTTTCTCCCATCGCTCCGGCTGCGACAGCTTATGTACAAGAATATCTGGATCGTTTGGCGTTTGTCTGATTTTGAAGTCTAGCACAGTTCCCAAAGCATTGTTATTACCTAACCACAAAAGCAAGTTTTCTACGCCTTCATTTTTGGCATGAAATTCTAACCAATCCATCTGGCTATAGTTTTTAGGACACTCCAGGTTGGGTTCCAATACTTTTAAGGCAATGCGATGAAATGCTGCATTGGCTCCCTGCCGCTCTGGAAAAATTTTCTGTAGGACAGCATTCCCAACCCACTTTAAAAAATCGCCTTTGGGTTGCTGCCGCTGATTCACCTTAGCAATTTGCTTTTCACAAAGGCTAGGTTTCACCGCCCAAGCATCGGCAATGCTAAAACCTTGAATTGCGACGTTATGAAAATAATCAATATCTGAATGATGATAAGACCGATCGGCGGCTCCTTCACCCTGCTCATAGTAATGTTTGGATCGCTGCAAAACGCTACTAATGGACTGTAAAGGACGGGTGGAAAGCCATTGCGATCGAGTAATATTAGAACCATATTTTGTTTCTAAATGGCGAAGAATTGCTTCAATATTTTGCTTAACGCCGTGCGCTTTCCATTCCGGATAGAAATAGTTTGCACCATTTGTATTGCGGCAATCTGGCTTTAGCCCAAATGCTTTAGCCAGCAAAGTAGAGTAGCTCAAATCTGTGCGGGCTGCGGCATTGGACATAAACCCTTGGGAAATGCTATCGCCAATAGTAAAAAGTTTCATAGCCATTCCTTGGTGATGTAGGGACACATGAATATTGGCACAGGACAATTCAGCTAACGTGATTCGCCATTGAGTCCATCAAACCAGTTGAATAACTGAGTTTCAGACTGAGAATGAATGAGTATGGCAACAGATGGAAAGATCAGGACAATCTCAGGGGACAGACCTCCCAAACGAATTGGTTTGGCAATGTGAAACTGTCCTAACATGCCTTCGTACTGCTGTAAAACCTACTTTGTAGAACGTCAAGCAAAACTTATTAACTGACACAATGACTCAAGGGTATGTTCCAGATTCCTGCCGCCAGTATCCGGAAATCCTGGTTAAACTTCCTGGAATCTTTATCAAATAAAGTGAAGCTGGATGTATGGCAACGGATGGAAAAATTAGGATGATGAAATTCTCTGCAATCTCCAACGAACGGGTTTAAAGACACAACACTTGTCCTAATTATTCTGCGTACTGCCATATCGGCCTCAATGATTCGCGTAGCTGTTTTTATGCATTGAACAATTAAACTCTTTTCCGGCAAAGACGTTTCACGATCGCACGACCCGTTCCCTGTTTCCGTCACTTTACTGAACGTCCTCACTAAATCATGCCTAGATCTCTCCGAATTCGCCCCCAGTACGTTGATCGAGTTAGGCTTGCTGTTCGCCGAAATGGATTTCCTACCCAGCGTGCCCTTGCCGAAGAATTGGGTTTAGCATTAGATACGGTTGGTAAGTTTCTACGAGGAAAACCTGTCGATCGCGCAATTTTTGAAGAACTTTGCGATCGGCTTTCGTTAGACAGTAAGGAAATTTCTACGTTTGATGTCAGTTTTTGTGAATCTACAGAGCATTCCTCATGTGATTCCGAAGACGCTCTACTTTATTCCTCTCTTCATTCAGATGGCCATTCAGTTATTCTGAATCGTCAAGATTGGGGAGATGCCCCAGACATTACAACCTTTCACGGACGAACTCAAGAACTCGCCACTTTGCAACAGTGGATTAAGCAAGAGCAATGCCGACTCGTCGCTGTTTTGGGAATGGGCGGTATGGGCAAAACCACGCTGGCACTTCGGTTGGCAAATCTAGTCATTAACGGAGGACAAAAGGAATTTAAGTATGTGATTTGGCGATCGCTCTTAAACGCGCCTCCCATTGAAGAAATTCTGACCGATTTAATTCAATTTGTCTCCAACCATGAAGATGTGCATTTACCGGATTCCTTAGATGGCAAAATTGCTCGATTGCTGCACTATTTGCGGCAACATCGGTGTTTGCTGTTGCTCGACAATGTGGAATCCGTATTGCAGGGTGAAACTCAGGTGGGACGCTACCTTCCAGGCTATGAAGGCTACGGCCACCTCTTTCAACAGGTGGGAGAATTTCAGCACCAAAGCTGCCTTGTCATCACCAGCCGCGAGAAGCCCAGAGAAGTTGCCCTTTTAGCAGGAGACACCCTCCCCGTGCGATCGTTCCATCTCCGAGGATTATCTCAGCCGGAAGGATGGGAAATCTTTAAAGCAAAGGGCTGCTACGGAGTAGACGATCGAACGTTGCAAGATGTGCTTGATCACTATGCCGGAAACCCTCTAGCGCTGAGGATTGTCGCCTCTGCCGCCCAAGAACTGGTAGACGGAGACATGACAGAGTTGCTGCCCGCCCTCCAAGCAGGACGGTTCCAATTTGGTGACATCAACGATTTGCTAGAACAGCAATTTGAGCGACTCTCTCCAGTAGAACAGCAGGTCATGTACTGGCTGGCTATTAATCGCGATCCGGTTTTGCTGACAGATTTAGAAGCAGATGTGGTTTCCGATTTGGTGAAGCGACAGATGGTTGGAGCCGTGCAATCCTTGGTGCGTCGGTGTTTGGTGGAAATGAACCAGAAACTTGTTTTCCTTCAGCCTGTTGTCATGGAATACCTCACCTACCGGCTGGTAACAAGTGCCGCGCAGGAAATTGTCAATCATCAAAGAAACTTGCTGCGGGATTATGCTTTCCTTAAAGCGCGGAGTAAAGATTATGTGCGCCATGCTCAAACTCGCTTGCTCCTCCAACCGCTTTTAGATGAATTGCAGCTTGCCTTGGGGAGTCCTAAACAAATTGAACATCACCTCAAAACTATGCTGAAGGCCCTTCAAGCAGAGGCTCCCCTTCAACCGGGCTATGTGGGCGGCAATCTGTTGAACCTGCTGTGTGAATTGCAGGCAGATTTGAGTGGGCTGGATTGCTCCAATCTGACCCTGTGGCAGGCGTACCTGGTGGGCGTGAATTTACATGATGTGAATTTTTCCAACGCTGATTTGTCTAAATCCGTGTTCACCGATACTTTAACGGCAACTTTGGCGGTGCAGTTTAGCCCCGATGGAACCCTATTTGCAGCGGGAAATGCCGATGGAGAAGTCCGGGTTTGGACAGCTTCAGACGGGCAAAAACGACTGACTTGTAAAGGGCATACAAGTTGGGTTTGGTCAGTTGCCTTTAGCCCAACTCAGCCTCTCCTGGCAACGTGCAGTTTTGATCAAACGGTTAAACTTTGGGATTTGCAAACCGGAACCTGCATTCAAACCCTGGCTGGACATACGAGTTGGGTTTGGTCGGTTGCCTTCAGCCCAGATGGAAAATGCCTTGCCAGCAGCAGCAGCGATCGCACCACCAAGCTGTGGGACGTGGCCACTGGCGAGTGTATGCGTACTCTCCAGGGCCATAGGGGTGCTGTCAATTCGGTTGTGTTCAGCCCCAACGGGCACCTCCTGGCAACCAGCAGCGATGGCAGCGAGGACTGCACGATTCGGTTGTGGGATGCTCAAACGGGGGCATTGCTCAAAATCCTGGAGGGGCATGAGGATTGGGTTAGGGCAATTGCATTTAGTCCGGATGGTCAAACGCTAGTCAGTGGGAGTCATGACTGTAGCTTGCGGGTTTGGGATATTGCTTCGGGACAGTGCCTCTACACCTTGCATGGACATTCGCTTTATGTGTTGGCGATCGCCTTTAGCTCAGATGGACGCACCGTTGCCAGCGGCAGCCAGGATGCCACAATCCGCGTTTGGGATTTGGAGCGAGGTCAATGCCTCAAAGTGTTAACAGGACATTCAAATTGCATCTGGTCAGTGGCGTTTCACCCAGATGGGCGGACACTGGTGAGCGGCAGCAATGACAGCATGGTTAAGGTATGGGATGCCAAAACGGGGCAATCTTTGAAAACGGTGCAGGGTTATAGCCCTGGTGTGCGATCGGTGGCATTTAGTCCAGATGGTCAGGGGTTGGCTTGCGGCGGAGATGATAAAACGGTCAAGCTGTGGAATCCTCGATCGCATGAATGGCACAAAACCCTCCGAGGGCATGGCAGTTGGATTTGGAGTGTGGCATTTAGTCATGATAGCCAACTGCTTGCCAGCAGCAGCAGCGACACCACCATTCGACTGTGGCATCCCCACTCGGAGCAGGTGAAAACCTTAAGCGGACATAATAGCCTGGTGATGTCGATCGCCTTTAACCCAGACAGCACCGTTCTTGCCAGTGGCAGCGTCGATCGCACGATTCGGTTTTGGGATGTGGCAACGGGCGAATGTCTCAGGATCTTGGCTCGGACAGGGCGCATTTGGTCGGTAGCCTTTAGCCCCGATGGAAACCTGCTGGCAAGCGGCAGTGAAGATACGACGCTCCGTTTATGGAATGTGCAAACGGGTGAATGTCTTCAGGAATTGCAAGGGCATACAGGACTAGTGTTCTCGGTGAAGTTCAGCCCAAACGGTCAGCTTGTTGCTAGCGGCAGCAGTGACCAAACCATCAAGCTGTGGAATGTGCAAACGGGTCAGTGCTGGAAAACTCTATCCCATGAAGGGCGAGTGTGGTCGGTGGCCTTTAGCCCCGATGGAAATACATTGGCAAGCAGCAGTGAAGACCGTACTGTGAAACTGTGGGATGTGCGATCGGGCAATTGCTTGCGAACCTTAACGGGACATTTCAGTGAAGTCTGGGCGACTGCCTTTAACCCAAAGGGCGATATTGTGGCAAGTGGTAGTCAGGATGGAGAAATTAAGCTTTGGCGAACAAACACCGGAACATTAATCACAACTTTTCGAGATAAACGCCCCTATGAAAAAACGAACATTTCCCATACAACTGGATTAACCGATGCCCAGAAAGAGTCTCTCAAAACGTTGGGGGCTACTGAGTAATAATAAACAGCTCTAATTTTGCAGCATCTCATCCTAAAGGTGTGATAGCGTAAAGCTACCTGATCGCCCATCCGATCGCCTGTTCAACCCTCAAGATCATGATTTCTCAATCCCTTCCCCAATCCAACCTGGTCTATCCCGAAAGCGACGGCAAGCCAATGGCAGACAACACCGAACAGTTCCGTTGGATTGTGACGATTCAACAGAACTTAGACTGGTTGTTTGCGAATGATCCAAACGTCTTTGTGGCAGGGGATTTACTTTGGTATCCAGTCGAAGGGCATCGAGAAATTTGTACGGCCCCAGATACGCTCGTCGCATTTGGTCGGCCCAAAGGGAAACGAGGCTCATACAAACAGTGGGAAGAAGGGGGAATTGCGCCGCAAGTGGTGTTTGAAATTCTTTCTCCCAGCAATACCCTCACCGAGATGAATAAAAAGCAGGTCTTTTACGATCGCTACAACGTCGAGGAATATTATCTGTATGATCCAGACAAGAACGACTTTAGCGGTTGGCTTCGGGTCGATCGCACCTTAGATGTTATTGATCCGATCGATCAATGGGTGAGTCCCCGTTTAGGAATTCGGTTTAGTTTGGATGAAACGCTGCACATTTACCGTCCTGATGGGCAACCTTTCCTGAGCTACATCGAAATTGCTCAACAGGCAGAGCAAGAACGCCAACGGGCAGAACAGGAGCGGGAACGGGCAGAGCAAGAACACCAACGGGCAGAGCGACTCGCCGATCGCCTGCGGGCAATGGGCATTAACCCAGATGAAATTGATTAAAACAGAACCAAAGGATCAGGGATTACAGCAGTTTTCAGATGGGTAGACCGCAGTGGGGAATAGGGAGTAGGGAGTGGGGAATAGGGAGTGGGGAGTAGGGTGGGCAGTGCCCACCTTGCGCTAAATCTGGAGGTATGAAACGAAGCTTGCATAAGTCCTGTTTGTATTTCTAAATTTTGGGGCTTAAGATTTACTTTTGTTGACTGAGCGGACAAGATGCCCACCCCACAGGAATTTCAGGTGATTAAATTTGTATTTCTAAATTTTCAAGCTTAAGATTTACTACTGTTTTTAACAAGACGTAACAATCCCCCAAAGCTTGAGCAACAATACTGCTATACCTGGGATAGAGAAAATGTGACAAAAGAATACAGCCGCATGATGAACAGCCAAAATCGTTCTCGTTTCAAGCAGTTCCTAAGTCAGGGTGCGAGAGCAGGGTTGGGCTTATCTTTGAGTATGTCTCTCGGTTTATCTCTGGGTGGGGTGGCTTTTTGGGGCATCCTCTCACAACCTGTTCAGGCTCAAGATTGGCTGCACGATCGCATGGCCCAATTGCAGCAAACCAACACACGCTGGGTTCAGGTGAATCTTTCCACTCAACGACTCATTGCCTGGGAGGGCGGAACTCCCATCTACGCCATTATTGTCTCTACTGGAACCTCAGACCATCCTACTTTGGCTGGTTCCTTTGCCGTGCAGTCTAGACATCGCACTGCCCGAATGCAAGGGGATGATTATGACGTGCCGGATGTCCCATTTGTGATGTACTACGACGGCAACTATGGCATTCACGGAACCTACTGGCATAATCAGTTTGGCACACCCATGAGTCACGGCTGCGTGAATGTGGCGGTTGATCATGCGGAATGGTTATACAATTGGGCAGCGATCGGCACACCCGTTGTTGTGCATTATTAGCTGTGCATTACTAGAAGAATTGGGAGCAAACAAACCGTGTTGCAGTTCATCACAAAATCTGATTATCTGCTGCGCGAAACCCTGTTGGGGCTGAAGCGGGGAGGGTGGATGAATTGGGCGGCAGTCAGTACGGTAACGGTGCTGCTGTTTTTGTTTGGCACAAGCTTACAGGCATCCTGGCAACTCGATAAGCTGCTCAACCAGTTTGGCAGCCAGTTAGAAGTGTCGGTGTATTTAGATACAGGGGTGCAGGCAGCGGATGTGACCCCTTTTATTGCAACTCTGCCCGGAGTCACAACGGCCACTCCTGTCACCAAGGAAGAAGCCTGGTCAGGATTGGTGAGAGATTTGGGACTATCCGATATTCAGGGGGCCACTGAGCAACTGAACGGCAATCCCCTAGTAGACGAAATCAAAGTCAAGGCAAACAGTTCAGAGGAAGTTCCTGTTTTGGCGGAAAAACTGAAGCAGGTGCAAGGTGTGGATGAGGTGCAGTATGTGGATGAGGCGGTTCAGCGCATGACTGAGTTAAATCAGGGGTTGAATTGGTTGAGCCTGGGGATTACGAACATGCTGAGTTTAACGGCGATCGCAGTCATCACCACAACAATTCGGCTCATCGTGATGGCCCGTCGGCGGGAAATTGAAGTAATGCAACTCGTTGGAGCAACCACAAGCTGGATTTACCTCCCCTTTATCCTTCAGGGTTTGACGTTGGGAATTGTCGGTGCGTTAGTTGCTTGGGGCTTCATTACAGGTGTCCAACACTTTATTGGCGAAATGCTAGCCCAACAGCCAGAATTTGTACAGTTCTTAGCAAGCGGCTTACAGCCCACTCCGCGTGAAGCCTTGCTGTTGCCGATGTCGCTGCTTGTCCTTGGCGGCTCAGTGGGATTAATTGGCAGTCTGTTTGCGGTGCGGCGGTTCGCTGCCAGATGATTGGGATTTGAAGGGAACGGGTGATTTAAAAAAGATGATTTGCCTGCAAGATCACCTAGCAAAGTGGGAATGCTACGGTTGAAGACTGCCAGATTTAACGAAAATCTTATCTAATCTAAGCAGTATCACGGTCGTTACTGAGGTAGAAGTTGTTTCTGCATGGGTAGCGAGTTATACTGAGAGAATCGTGATTTTACGGAATTAATGGGATTGGAACCGCTACGCCCTTTTAGAGGATGGCTGCGGTTGAAGGTGCTTCGCTCGAAGATAGTGAGAATGAATCATGGGCATATACAAGAATGTAATGGAATTGTTAGTCGAAGAAGAGGTGGTGCGGCAATCAAAACTGCTTCCTCCCCGGATGGCATCCTACGTCAATCAAGTTGAACTGGTTGCCTATGCTCTGAATCAGCTACCCGCCTTGTATGCAACGACCGAAGTCGGCTTAGAACACCAGCTTAAACGCGGGCGAGAGCGACATGGCCAAACCATTGCCCAAGCAGTTCGGCAAGCTCTGGCCGCCGTTAGCCGTGATCCACTCCGTACCCATCCCCCCTTACAAGATGCTCAAACCACGCCCCTCCGTGAAGTGCTTCAGCAGATGCGGTTGTTGCTGCGAAACGACAAGGTGAACTGGGATAATTTGCCCATGGCCGTTGAAAATGCTTTAGTCAAAGCTTCTAAGGGAAGTGGGGCTGCCTGGGAAGCCTATGCCGTTGCCCCTCCCCCTCGCGCTAATCTGCACCGTAAAACAACTCGTCCTGCTCCACCACCGCCCCAAGATACACCTGCGGAACAGTATGGCTGGGATGATCCGTATCACTCGCGTTAGGGCGAAGAGGACAAGGCGCATGAAATCCATCATTCCTCGGCTGGAGTTTCGATCGCCGGATCAGGAATCGGTTCATCCACCGATCGAATGATGGGTTCAGCAGGTTCGCCAGGTTCAAAAATGGCAGTGAGGGCATCGTTGAGGGTTTCAGCCATAACAATCCGGTTGCCGTAAGCCACAATGACTCTGACCAGAGTGGGCAAACGGTTTTGTTCTGCTTCCAGGTAGAGCGGCTCTACATATAGCAGCGAGTTTTCAATGGGAATCACCAGCAAATTGCCCTGAGCCGTGCGCGACCCTTGCCGATTCCACAAAGAAATTTGTTCTGAAATTAAAGGATCTTGGTTAATTCGGGCTTCAACTTGTTCTGGGCCAAAGACAAGCCGCTCTTTGGGAAAAACATAAAGTAACATGCTGCCGTAGGCATCACCATCCGATCGGGCCGAGAGCCAGGCAATGAGGTTATTCCGCTGAACGGGGGTAAAGGGGCGAAGCAAAATGAATTCTTCTGCTGAAGCGATCGGTAATCGCATGATCAGGTAATACGGGTCAACCCGCTGTTCCTGATTGCGGTAGATTTCATTGGGAATGCGCCACTGGTCTTCCCGGTTGTAAAACACCACCGGATCAGTCATGTGATAGATTAAAAGTTGGTCGGACTGTACCCGGTAAAAGTCAGGCGGGTAGCGGATATGCTGCTGGAGAATAGGCGGCATTTCGCTAAGAGGCTGAAACATTCCAGGAAACACTTTCTCCCAGGTTTTGATAATGGGATCGCGTTCATCGGCAACGTAGAAATTCATGGAACCATGATAGGCATCCACCACAATTTTTACCGAGTTGCGGATGTAGTTGAAATCGTTTGATACCGGATCAGAGTATGGATATCGATCGCTAGTGGTGTATGCATCAATGATCCAGTAAAGATAGCTTTCATCAATAATTGGCTCGATTTCTTCGTTATAACCTCGCTGCCAGGATTTGCCGCCTGTGTCTGCTGCCACGATGTAGGGATCGCTGTCAAACCTTAGGAATGGGGCGATCGATCGGACTCGACTAAGAATATTGCGGCGAAACAGCAGGCGAGTATCAGTCAATAGGTCATCGCTAAACAGCATCCGCCAGTCGCGCAGGTGTTTGGCGTAGAGCAACCGTCGCCAGAATGCCCCAATATTAATCCCACCGCGCCCGTCATAAATGTTGTAAACGTTGTCGCTGCCACTGGGATAGTCAAGCTCCCGCACCTGCGTATTGGTCATCACGTAGGTATTCGTCATTTCCCCAAAATAGATGCGAGGTCTACCCACGGGAATGCGATTCTGCACCCGCTCATCAATGATGATTGGCTCCAAGCCTTGAATGAAGTAGTCGGGCAGTCCACCTTCTGCCGCCACGTTCACTGGACTCATCGTAAACCCATAGCCGTGGGTATAAATTAAATGTTGGTTAATCCAGGTTTGCGCTCCTGCTGGGACAGAATTATAGTCCAGTTCCCGTGCCGAAATCAGGACTTGCTGCTGCGCCAATTCGCCATCCTCATTGGGAATGGTGTAGCGATCGACATCCGCATCGGGAAATTCATAATACAGACGAATGCGTTGCAGTTGGCGGTTGGTTTCCAGCAAAGGGTTCGTGTCCCAAAGCCGAATATTGTTAACCGTGCGATCGTTTGCTTCTAAATCTTCCAGCGTCAGGTCAAGCTGCGGGTCAAAAGTTTCCACCTGAATTTTGGTTAGGTCAAACGCTTCACGGGAAAAGGCGATCGTCCGTTGGATGAAGGGCTGTTCCAGTTGCAATTCATTCGGCTGCACCACCACACGCTGCACCACCGCCGGAAGCACAATTCCTCCCACTGAAGCAATGAGAACATACAGCGCAATCGCATACGGAATGGGACGAAACGTAAACGGGCGCACCCAAGGAGCAGGAGTCGATCGTGCTGATGCGGCAACCGAGCCATTGGGTAGAGTAAACGAAGCAGGCGATTGCAACACCGGACTCACAGAAGGCCCCTGCGCCAAGCGTCTTTCTGTATTCACTCGTCTCGCTCGCAACTCTTGATTCCGCAACTCCTGAATGGTTAAGCCAGTCGATCGGCCTACTCT
>PVWD01000454.1 GCA_003003615.1 filamentous cyanobacterium CCP2
GTGGGGAGTGGGGAAGGGGGAAATGAAATTTTGCTCTGCCTAAGGAGCGACAAAACCTCATACAGCAGTACGAAGGCACGTTAGAACCGTTTCCTATTGCCAAACCTATCCGTTTGGGGGGTTCCATCACCTGAAATTGTCTGAACCTTTCCATCCGTTGCCATATCAACTTAAACCGTGAATGTGGTAGATGTTTGCTGCAAACACTGTTTCCATCAGACTTCCACAATCTAAAATCCAAAATCCAAAACCTAAAATGGGATGGAAACTCAAACTGGAGGCTGAATGTTAGCGAAGCGGATTTTGCCTTGTTTAGACGTGAAGGCGGGACGAGTGGTGAAGGGTGTAAATTTTGTTGATTTGCGCGATGCGGGTGATCCGGTGGAGTTGGCTCAGGTTTACAACGAGGCCGGAGCCGATGAACTTGTGTTTTTGGACATTACGGCAACCCATGAAGATCGAGGCATCATTATTGATGTGGTCTATCGCACGGCAGAGCAGGTATTTATTCCCTTAACGGTTGGCGGGGGAATTCAATCCTTAGAAACGATTAAAAATTTGTTAAGGGCTGGAGCCGACAAGGTGAGCATTAATTCGGCTGCTGTGCGTGACCCTGAGTTTGTTGACCGTGCCAGCGATCGCTTTGGCAACTCGTGTATTGTGGTAGCAATCGATGCTCGTCGTCGCACTGATCCGAGTCACCCAGGGTGGGATGTTTATGTGCGAGGAGGACGTGAGAATACCGGGATTGATGCGATCGAATGGGCAAAAGAGGTTGAACGTCGGGGGGCTGGAGAACTGCTGGTGACAAGTATGGATGCAGATGGAACTCAAGCAGGTTACGACTTGGAGCTAACCCGGACGATCGCGGAGCAAGTAGAAATTCCGGTGATTGCATCGGGTGGAGCAGGAACGTGTCATCACATTTATGAAGCCTTGACCGATGGCAGGGCAGAAGCCGCTTTGTTGGCATCTTTGCTTCATTACGGTCAATTAACGGTAGCGGAGATTAAACAGTACCTTGAGGAACAGCAAGTTCCGGTGCGCCAGATGCAGTAGAGGTCTTCATTCAAAAACATGCTGACAGATGTGCAGTCCTGGACACAAAAGAGTTTTACTGTTGAATCACTCTCATCCAGAATTGTGCATCTGAAAAGTTGTAATTTTTTTTATTATCTGTACACTATATGCAGCGTTATGAAGCCTTACTTCTCGACTTAAGGCTCTGCTTGTAGGTTTCTCTGATTGGCGATCGTTCTCTGAAAAGGCTGGGTTGTACAACACTCTGCATTGAGTGAATGGCGATCGTAGTCAAAAACCAAGTCCTGGCAATTTCCTACATTTCTTGCAGCATTGGCAGGGCTGGGTACATAAACCTAGAGACATATTCCTGAGATTCTGTTAACATATGTAAACATTACGAATCGTAAAACTTTAAAATAATGTTTTTTATCCTGATCATCGTTATAGGGTTGGTTGCTTGGGCACTGCATCTGATGCAGGAAGCGGTTCAGCATCGTGAGTTTTCCTTAATGTTGGCAGGTTTCCTGGTTTCTTCTTCGGCAGCTGCTCTTGTTGCGGTCTACTTTTTAATGGGGCATTACGTCGGTTACATGTCTGAGATGGCTCAAAGGGCCTACCTGTCAGAGCAACTTCCTTCCTCAACGGAATGGGCTGCTTTTAATGAGGTGTGGATTGATGAACTGACTGAGCCTGCTCCGAAGGTTGAGTCTGCATCACGGAGTATAAGATCCAGAATTTAATTCGGTGTGGCTTCTTCCAAGCTTGAGTTGAAGGGTGCAGAGAAAAGAGAAAAAGCCTGGGCGATCGTGTTATTTGGGCTGACTTAAATTGGGAATGAGCATTTGATAACTTCCATTTTCCCCACGCACTGCAAATCGTTTTACTAGCAGATAGCGCGTTGCGTCTTTATGGTGATGTCCTACGATGGTTTTGGTTGACCATGTGGGGCTTTTTAGTATTTACAAGACCCTACAGCGCGAACGGGTCACAAAAATTCGCTATGAAATCAGCAAAAAGCAGGCTGCTGAATTGTCCTAACCTGCAATGCGGTAAAACCAATTTCAAACTATCAGCATTCTTATTGGAAACCTCATTCCCGATGAACCTTTTGAATGGGAAAATTCAAAATTAATGGATAGATCATCCAAATCATGTGTTAAAACTACTCTCGGACAGGGTTAGCTTGGCGAAACCTACAGGACTGTAGGTGGTTACATGTATTAACCCGTCCTGATTCACCTTGCTGTTTACCGTCGTCATATCCACCAGATCTCAGATGCCCCCTCATCTATATAACTTAGCTGCATTTTTAATCTCCGCTGTTGTTGTTCTCCTAGCAACACCAATCGTCAGGAAGATTGCACTTAAAAAGGGGTATTTTGACCCTCCCGGTGAACGTAAAATTCACAAAAGGCCGATGGTTCGTTTGGGTGGGGTATCCATATTTGTTGGTGTACTCATTGCACTGCTGCTGATCTGGTGGTTAGGTGGGTTCAGTGGGCTTCCTCCCTCAAAGGAATCAGAGGTTTGGGGGGTGACGATCGGCGGATTAGCATTTTTCTTAATCGGTCTGGCAGATGATTTGCTCAACCTATCGCCACAACTCCGGCTGTTTTTGCAAGTTACGGTCGCCTGTTTAGCCTGGCTAGCTGGCGTTCAGATTGAGTTTCTCACCATTCCGTTGGTAGGTTTAACGTCTTTGCCCAACTGGATTAGCCTCTCGGTGACGGTGATTTGGTTAGTGGGTATGGTGAATGCCATTAACTGGATTGATGGGCTGGATGGTCTGGCAGCAGGAGTTTCTGGCATTGCAGCGATCGTAATGATGATTGTCTGCCTGTTTATGAATCAGCCTGCGGCGGCCATTATTGCAGCAGCGTTGGCGGGGGGGGCACTTGGTTTTCTACGCTACAACTTTAACCCTGCCCAAATCTTCATGGGAGATGGCGGAGCCTATTTCATGGGATTTACCCTGGCTGGGGTGGGGGTGATTGGGCTGGTAAAAAGTGTCACGACTGTAGCAGTGTTGCTGCCCTTCCTGATTCTGGCAGTCCCGATTCTAGATATGTCTGCTGTAATTTTCGATCGCCTGCGAAATGGTCGATCGCCGTTCACTGCCGATAAACGTCATCTGCATCACCGCCTCCTTAAGGCCGGTCTACCCCATCGCCTCGTGGTCTTATTTATCTATGTCCTAACGCTGTGGGTGGGCAGTTTAGCCCTTGCTTTCTCAGGGATGCCCAGTGGACTCGCCTATGCGATCGCCTCAACGGTGTTGCTTAGCTATACGGGGTGGAAGGTGAGACGGTATGCGCGGCAGCAGTAGAGACGCGAAATTTCACGTCTATACAAGAGGGGGGAAGAGACGTGAAATTTTAGGTCTATACAGGAGCAGGGGAAATTGGGTGGGTTAGGCGATCGAGGCGTGAACGGGGATTGATTTTCGTTTTGGGTGGTCGGTTCTATACTTAAAACCTGATCCATCATAGTGAGTAATTTTATTAAAAGTATTAGTTAGATAGGTTTTGCTCACTTGTTCTAGATAGCAAGCTGCCCGCCCCATAAGAGA
>PVWD01000455.1 GCA_003003615.1 filamentous cyanobacterium CCP2
CTGGAGTAGTGGGAGCGACAGGAGGATTGATGACCGCAGCCTGAGGAGAGGGGCTGGGAGGAGGAGCCGGAGCTGGGCTGGGAGAGGGGGATGCAGCAGGGGTTTCTGCTACCTGGGTTCTGGGTGGTAATTGAGTCAAGCTAATCGCTTCTTCTTCTACTTCAGGTTCAGGCGTTTGCCTGGAGGGGAAAGGAACGAGCAAAACCAAGGCATGTAATCCCAAGGAAATTAACAGCATGGGACGAATAAAATCTTGCCAGGAGATCTGAACGTTTTTTAATTGAAACGACTGAGCCATGACTTTTAGCAAAGTAAAGGGACAAAGATCAAGAAGTTAAAATCAAGCCATTGGAACAAAGATAAGTCTGCGATCTCATCCCAAACGATCGTCATTTAATTGAAGCGATTGAAACATTTAATCCATTCAATTTGGAAGAATCTTAAGGACTTATTTTAAGTCCTTATTTGTAGCCAAAAATACAGAATAGCTGAAACCAAACCCTTGCATGGCAGGAATTTAAGCACATGATAAAGCAGAACAGTTTTTCGGGGAAGGATGTTTAACCGAAGCTTAAATCGGTATTAATTATTTTAGAAATCTTGGACTTCATTTCAAATTAAATTGATTTATTCTGCCGTTTCATGTTGGCTTTTTGTAAAAGCAGAATTATTTTTTTTGATTGATTTAGTTTTAACCAACTTAATTTTTAATCAGATGTTAATAACTCAATTAAATGGGCTTAACCATCTTGATAGTACGTTTATTGATGTCAGTTAAATTAACAACTATTCTGGCTTCCCCGTGAGGAGAACTGTCATGATCCTTTCTACACGCGCAGTGCGTCGCGCTGTCACTGCAACGGCGATCGCAACAGCATTTGCCCTTGCTCCGGTTTTGTCTGCAATTGCTCAGGTTGAAGAGTTGAATGGTGCAGGTGCAACGTTCCCTGCTCCCCTTTACCAGCGTTATTTTTCCGAATACAGAAACGAAACTGGCGTTACTGTGAACTACCAATCTGTAGGAAGTGGAGCCGGAATTCGTCAAGTGATTGCTGGAACGGTTGACTTTGGCGCAAGTGATGCCGCCATGACTGATGCCCAAATTGCTGAGGTCGATCGCGGTGTCATCCTAGTGCCCACAGCTGGTGGAGCCGTAGCAGTTGCGTATAACTTGCCCGGAATTGATAACTTGCAGCTTTCCCGTGAAGCCCTAGCAGGGATTTTCTCCGGGCAGATTACCCGTTGGAATGATGACCGAATTGCGGCTGCCAATCCTGGTTCTTCTTTGCCCGACTTACCGATTCGTCCAGTAGTACGGGCAGATGGAAGCGGTACAACCTTTATCTTTACCAACCATTTATCGGCGATCGATCCCTATTTCCGAGGTCGAGTCGGCGTGGGTACGGCTCCCAACTGGTCAATTAATGAGATTCGTGGTCGGGGGAATCCGGGGGTTGCTTCTCAGGTAACGCGAACTCGTGGCGGTGTCGGGTATGTGGAGTTGGCCTATGCTCAACAAAACAATATTCCGGTTGCTGCCATTGAAAACCGGGCAGGTGAATACATTACTCCTAGCCTGGAAGCCACTGAAGCTGCACTGGCTGCCCTTGAGTTTCCCGATAACTTCCGCGTTTTTGTGGATGACCCGGCTGATGGCTATCCGATCGCCGGTTTAACCTGGATCATGGTTTATCGGCAATATGAAACAGCCGAAATGGCAGAAGCCGTCAAGCAAATGGTTCGCTGGGTATTGACCGATGGACAGGAACTCAACAACTCGCTCGACTACACACGGATTCCTGAGCCGGTAGTACAGCGTGTTTTGGCAACCGTTGACAGTGAAGTAACAGGCCCCTAAATCATGACCCAGCCCTCTGAATCAGCACCAAACCTTACTTCTGCCACTGCAATGGACAATGATCCTTTGTTGTTGGATCTGGACATCACCACGATGGATAGCTCCTCTCTGTTGTTCGATCGGGGGTTCACCTGGCTAGTTCGGGCGTTTGCAGCCTGTACGGTATTGGTGCTGTTTTGGATGGCCTGGGTGATTTTGCGATCGGCCATTCCAGCCATTCAGGAATTTGGGTTGGGGTTTCTTTGGAACCAAGACTGGGATATTGGCGGGTTAGTCTTTGGTGGGTTGCCCTACATTTATGGAACGTTGGTGACTTCGGTGATGGCGATCCTTTTGGCAGTGCCGATCGGTTTGGCCGTTGCCTTGCTCACCAGCGAAAACTTTCTTCCTCGTTGGATACGATCGCCTCTGGCCTTCCTGGTAGAGCTAATCGCCGCCATTCCTAGCGTGATTATTGGACTATGGGGCATTTTTGTTCTCATTCCGATTCTTGACCCCCTCCAGTTTTGGCTATTTGACCATCTCAGTTGGATTCCTTTCTTCAGCACGCCACCCTACGGCCCAGGGATGTTTGTGGCGGGAATTATCCTGGCAATTATGATCCTGCCAACAATGGCGGCGATCAGTCGTGATGTGCTGCTTGCCTTGCCCACCGAGCTTCGCAGTGCTTCAAGGGCATTAGGGGCAACCCAGTGGGAAACCCTATTTCGCGTCACCCTGCCCATGGCCTCATCGGGTGTTTTGGGAGCCATTACCCTTGCTCTGGGACGGGCCCTAGGGGAAACAATGGCCGTGACAATGGTGATTGGTAATTCTCCGATCGTCAGTTTGTCACTATTAAATTTGGGGTACACCATTCCGGCAGTATTGGCCAATGAGTTTGGTGAAGCTCTGGATGAGTTGCACATTGCCTCACTCATGTATTTGGCACTCATTTTATTTATTCTCACTTTGTTAGTGAATATTGCTGCAACCGTGGTTGTCCAACGGTTGGGACGGGTTCAACCGATTTCAACACTATAGGTAATCGCAGTAGAGAGCATGATTCGACCCAGTTCAGCATCCAGCCTAGACCCGATCGCGCAACTAGATCTGCATAGCCCCCTCCCCTTCAGACGGCAGGCATTTAGTCACGGCATGACCACGATCGCCTTCCTGCTCACCGGGTTGGCGATTTTGCCCTTATTTGCTGTCCTGTTCTCCATCCTGCGGCAAGGACTACCCAACCTGAGCCTGGAAGCTCTAACCTCACTGCCTGCCCCGGTTGGCTTGGAGGATGTTGCTAATGGTTTCGCCAATGCAATTCTCGGTACGATCGTCATGGTGGGAATTGCTGCTCTGATCAGCATTCCCTTAGGCGTGATTACGGCAGTTTATTTGGCAGAATTTAGTCGCGACTCTAAGGCGGCCAATACCGTTCGGTTCATTGCGACGATTCTGAGCGGAGTGCCTTCCATTGTGGTGGGGGTTTTTGCCTATGCAGTGATTGTCCTGACGACGCGACAGTTTTCGGCCATGGCCGGTAGCTTTGCCCTGGCTGTGCTGATGTTGCCCATCATTGTGCTTTCGGCGGAAGGAGCTTTGAATCTGGTTCCCAAAGAGCAACGATTGGCCTCCTATGCCTTGGGGGGAAGTCGCCTGCAGACGATCGTCAAAGTGGTGATGCGATCGGCAACGGCTGGCATAACGACAGGTGCTTTACTGTCCATTGCGCGTGCGGCG
>PVWD01000133.1 GCA_003003615.1 filamentous cyanobacterium CCP2
GAGGATTTGGTTCAGAATGATTCGCCTCCCTACTCCCCACTCCCCAATTCATTACTCAATGCCACCCAATCGGCCACGCCTAAATCTTCAGCACGGGCTTGGGGGTTGAGGTTCAGGGTTTCCAAAATTTGACTGAGCCGATCGCGTTCTACGACACTTTGCAAATTATTTCGCAGCATTTTTCGGCGGGTGGCAAAACCGAGTTTGACAAGCGTGTCAAGGGAGTGGGGGTTTTGGGCGGATGGCTCGATCGCACGGGGAATCAGTTTTACAACCGCAGAATCAACCTTGGGAGGCGGCTGAAAGGCTTTGGCAGGAACCAGGCAAACCCATTGACAATCGGCTAAATACTGCACACGCACCGACAATGCCCCAAATGCCTTGGTGCTTGGTTTGGCACAGAGCCGTTCTGCTACTTCCTTTTGCACCAGCAAGACGATCGCCTCAAAGGGGTTGGGGTTGGGAGCCGCGATCGTGCCCAATAGTTTCTCTAAGATTGGCCCGGTAATGTTGTAAGGAATATTGGCCACCACTTTGTTGGGAGGCGAAAAGTTTGGCAGGGTAGCAAGGATGCCTTCCCAATTAAGCTCCAGAAAATCGCCTTGCAGCAAAAGAAATTTCTTCTCTCGTCCAAACTGTTTTGTTAGCAGCAGGCAAAGGTCGCGATCGATTTCCACCGCCACAACAGACTCAGCAAGCGGTAAAAGTTTGCGGGTCAAAATTCCTGTACCAGGGCCAATTTCCAGAAGGCGATCAGTTGGGGTGAGGTCGGCAGCAGCAACAATTTTTGTTAACGCGGCTTCACTGCGGAGCCAATGTTGAGCAAATCTTTTACGAGGACGAGGCATGGAGGCAGACGCATGAAGAATCAGGGCTTAGCTTAACTACGGCTTCTTATCTGAAGGAGGCTTGGACGAAGTTGAACTTGTAGAATTGGGTTTATGGGAATCAGACACTTCTGAGGATGACTTGATCGTACTCAAAACGGCAGCAATCCATTCTTTTAACCGATCGAAGACATCAGATGCCTGCTGCAAAACCTCGTCAAAATTCTGCGGCAAGCGTGACTGAAACTCTTCAGACTGGAGATATGCCCACAGCCGAGCAGACTGGTATTGCACCACATCTCCTAGTGTCCCTTCCACCCTAGGAACTTGGGTTCGCTGCTCCACTGGGGTTTGCTCCCAGCGCATGGACAACGTTTGCCAGGCAAACCAGCCAATTAATGCTGAACCCGCCATTTGCCCCAGCAAAACGGGCCCCCGAATTTGCCCAGCATTATGCCAAATCTCATAGGCATAGAAAACGCCGACCCCACTCCAAACGAGGTCATATTTGCGGTAAAGCTCTGGCAGGAAAAACGCTGCCATGTAAAGCGCGAAGCTGGCCAGGGCAACGACGATCGCAAGTATGTAAGTCAGCATAAATCTTGGCCTCACTACGTCGTGTAATCTGCGTTGATCTTGACGTAATCGTAGCTGAGATCGCAGCCCCAAGCAGTACCAGACCCAGACCCATTGCCAACGCTCAGCGAAACTAAAACCGTGTCTTGTTTCAGGTATTCTCCAGCCGCCGCTTGCTTAATGTAGTTGCTGGCAGCCACTCGATCGAACGCTAAAGGCTGTCCATTTTCCAGGAGCAGGAAATCTCCTAGCTGTATCCTTAGCTCGTTTTGTTCAAACAAGACCCCAGCCCGCCCGGCAGCAGCGGCAATCCTGCCCCAGTTTGGATCTCGTCCATAAACGGCTGCCTTAAACAGCGACGAACCCGCGATCGTTCGGGCAATTTTCCGAGCTGATTCATCATCTGCCGCCCCAAAGACTTGCACCTCAATCAAGCAGGTGGCCCCCTCCCCATCACGGGCGATCGACTTCGCGAGATGCATACAAACCTCTGTTAGGGCCGCTTCTAGCTTTTCCGCATTGGCTCCAGGTTCGGTAATCGCAGGGGTACGGGATTCTCCGTTGGCAAGGGCAATCAGGCAATCATTGGTGCTGGTATCGCCATCAACGGTGACTTGGTTAAAGCTCTTATTAGCAGCGCGGCTAACCATCTCCTGCCAGAGGTGGGGCGAAATGGCTGCATCACAGGTGACAAAGGCGAGCATCGTGGCCATGTTGGGGTGAATCATGCCAGAGCCTTTACAGATACCGCCAATCCGAACGGGACGATGATCCAGGGTGAGTTCGAGGGCGATCGTTTTTGGCACAAGGTCTGTGGTAATGATTGCTCTGGCAGCCTGGTCTGAGCCATCTTCTGAAAGGGCTTCGACGAGTTGCGGAATCCCCGATCGCAGTTGCTCCATTTTAATGCGCTGCCCAATCACCCCGGTTGAGGCAATCAATACCTGTTCCGGGGAAATATTAAGAGCTTGGGCAGTGAGTTGGGCACTTTCAACAGCATCGGCCCAACCCTGCGCTCCGGTTGCGGCATTGGCTTGCCCCGCATTACACAAAATGGCACGGGCAGTTGGCTTCGCCTGAAGCCGTTGACGACAATAATCCACACAGGCCGCCCTCACCTGACTGGTGGTAAACACAGCCGCCGCGATCGCATCCACATCAGACACGATCAACGCTAAGTCTGGTGATCCTGAAGGCTTTAAGCCCGCCGTAATTCCCCCTGCCCTAAATCCCTTCGGAGCCGTGACTCCCCCCGAAACGATTTGCCAGTCAGCCATTTTGCTCCCCTTCCTTGCTACTAGAGATTTATCTGAAATCCAACCATCCAAACCGATCGCTAGCAATTCTTCCTTGTACAGACGAGATACTTGACGAGATATTCCGTGTCTCTACTCCTCAATCTTCACCGACAAAATTTTGTCTCCTTGCCGAATTGCATTCACCACATCCATGTCTTGAGTACGACCAAAAACGGTGTGTTTGCCGTCTAGGTGGGTTTGGGGAGAGTGGCAAATGAAGAACTGACTACCGCCTGTGTCCCGCCCTGCATGGGCCATTGACAAGCTCCCTGCCAAATGTTTATTTGGGTTAATTTCACATTTGATGGTGTAGCCAGGGCCGCCTCGCCCGTCTCCATTGGGGCAGCCGCCTTGAATCACAAAGTCAGGAATCACCCGGTGAAAGGTCAATCCGTCGTAAAACCCTTTGTTGGACAAGTCAACGAAATTTTTCACCGTATTGGGAGCATCGCTGTCAAATAGCTCCAGGTTAATCGTTCCTTTGTCCGTTTCCATGATTGCGCGAGTCATAGCAGATTCCTTTTAGCTGACGTGAAGCCTAGTGTACGTCAAACTTTAACGTTCTGCGAATTAAAACAAACGCCCCCCTTATGGAGAGCATTGTTGCGGTGAAGTGCTTTTACGGTGAAGCAATTAAATTTTGAGTAAAACAGTCAAGGACGGTGCAAAATTCGACGATCGAACTGGGTATTGGGCTAATTACTAGGTATCTTCGGCATTAAACCTGAAACGGAACATGGGAACACCAAAACCTTTTACAAAAACCAGTTGATCTAAACATAAGTTATGAAAACTTAATGTATTCTCAGATTTCTAGCTAGGAGAAGCACCGCCGCGATCGTAGTCTTCTCCGCTTAAAGGCTTACCCTGAATGTGATTCCAGTAATCAACGTTATCTAAGCCAACTTCAGCCGCAGCACGGGTCAACATCGACTGATGACGATTCTTAACAGACTGATGATGACGAATCATGAGGGCGCGAGCTTGTTCTCTAGTAGACATAGGGATACCTCTTATTTCGATTAAATATCTGAAACTGGAACTGAACTGCAAGGCACGAAAAGCGGAAACCACCTCTCGTCCACATCTTCACTATAACAGAGCATTCTGTATCAAGAGTTACAAAATTGAGCTTATTTACAAAATTTAATAAATAATTTATTTAATCGAAGAGCAGAAAACAAATGGGACACGCATCCCATGCAAGTTAGGAAATATCTCCCAATCTTTCTATCCGTTGCCACATCCTCTATTCTTATTAGAATGACAATTACGGAAGAATTCATTGAAGTTGGTTCGCTTAAGTGGTTTTACCGCAACGCTGAGCCAGTAAACCCCTCAGATAAGTCGCCTGTAGTTTTGCTGCATGGGTTACCCGCTCAAAGCTACAGTTGGCGGAATGTGCTGCCTGCCTTGACGGAGTATGGGTTTCGGGGTATTGCCCCCGATTGGATTGGCTTTGGGTTCTCGGCAAAGCCCGATCGCCGCGATTTTGCCTATACACCAGATGCCTACGTTGAAGCATTGGCTAATTTTTTGGCTGCACTAAATATCGATCGGTGTTCGCTGGTGGTTCAAGGGTTTTTAGGTTCGGTGGGGTTGCAATACGCGCTGCGGCATCCCGATCGCATTGAACGATTAGCCATTTTGAACGCGCCGCTTACTCCAGAAGCAAAGCTGCCCTGGAAGATCAAACAGCTCGGACTTCCTCTGGTGGGGGATATGCTGACCCAAGATCCGCTCCTAGTCGATCGGACTTTGGAAGGTGGGGGTGGCTACCGGGTGGAAGATGCTGACCTAGATGTGTACCGTCGGCCATTTCTAAAAAGTTCTGATGCCGGGCGGGCCCTGCTGGCTGTTGTGAAAAATTTACAACTTCCCCAAGCGATGGCTGAAATGCAGAGTGGCTTTGCGAATTGGCAGTCTCCTCTCCTGGTTGCCTGGGGCATGCGTGATCCTTGGCTCCCGTTCAGCGTCGCTCAAACCTTCACCAATCCGATTAAAGATAAAGAACTCGTTCAGCTTGAAGAAGTGGGCCATTACCCCCAAGAGGACTGGCATGAAAAGGTGAACGATGCCCTCTTAACGTTTCTTCGTCGTTAGGCAACCTAGCATGGCTAGCCCAACTTGACCCAGTACGCATCAATGGTAAGGGATATCTTCGCTAAACCTGTATCGCGATCGAGAGAGCGTCCGATATAATCGCCTCATTACTTTTCAAGCGAGAAGCCGTCTGCCAACTTGTCCGCCGTCTGTCAATATCGATATCTATTGATTTATCACCTTTTCATCAGGCTGTGATTGCAATTTACCCTGGTAGCTTTGATCCAATTACCCTTGGTCATCTAGATATCATTGAGCGGGGCTGTCAGCTTTTTGATCAGGTGATTGTGGTGGTGTTTCGCAACCCCAATAAAAAGCCCCTGTTTACCCTGCAGCAGCGAACCGAACAGATTCGCCGATCTACGCAACATTTGACCAATGTAGAAGTAGACTGTTTTGACGGGTTAACTGTGACTTATGCTCGAATGCGCCAGGCGAAAGTCCTGCTGCGGGGGCTACGGGCAGTGTCCGACTTTGAAATGGAACTGCAAATGGCGCACACCAACAAAACGCTTTCAGACGACATTGAAACTGTTTTTTTGGCCACTTCAACTGAACACAGTTTCCTCAGCAGTAGCTTGGTCAAGGAAATTGCCAGATTTGGCGGTTCAGTTCACCATCTCGTCCCTCAACCTGTTGCTTTGGATATTCACAAATGCTACGCCAAGACCCCAGTCGGAGAAAATCCAACACCAATGGTGGATCTCAAGACAGAACCCTTTATGGAGAGGCAAATCGAGTAGGGGGATTTGATATCCAGCAAGAGCTAAACAAGCTGGAAGAGATGATCCTAGACAGCCCTCGGATTCCGCTTAGTCGGCGCACCTTGGTGGACGAGGAGCAGTTGCTTGACCAGTTGGATCTGGTGCGGCTCAATTTGCCTGCGGCGTTTCAGGAAGCAACGGAAATTATTTTGCACCGAGAAGAGGTGCTGTTGGAGGCGGAGCAATACGCCCAGGAAATTATTGCGGATGCGGAACGACGGGCCGCCCAAATTTTGGAGGAGATGGGCTTAATTCGGCAGGCGGAAATGGAGGCGCAAAGAATTCGCCAGCAGGTGCAGATTGAATGTGAAGAAATGCAGCAGCAGGTGCTTGTGGATATTGATCAGATGCGACGACAGGCCCAGCAAGAACTCCACGAGATGCAAAAATTGGCGATCGCTGAATGCGAACAAATTCAGCGTGGGGCAGATGAGTATGCCGATGGAGTGCTGCAAGATATGGAACAGCAGTTTGCTGAAATGCTAAAAATCGTCCGCAATGGTCGTCAGCAGCTTCAAATGAATAACCCGATTCATCATCCTGCGGCTCGTCCCCCTGAAACCTATACCCAAAACCGTTTGCCGCCCAGCCGGTATGGCGATCGGTAAATAAAAAATTTGTAGATAAAAAATTTGTTATGAAATTCAACGGAGAGGGTGGGATTCGAACCCACGGTCCTCATCGGACACTCGATTTCAAGTCGAGCGCATTCGACCACTCTGCCACCTCTCCAAAGGCGCGATCAAAATTCTAGCCTAATTTCTTCCCTTCCACTATCAGATTTGCAATATATCCTCATGCTGTCTGGTGAGGCTTGAAAGTTGGCACTCTAACGTCGGATTTCTTGTGTTCTTTAACACTGCTGGCCCGTTATGTTGCTTGTGAACAAATTGAGCTTCATAGAACCCTCAAACTAGCCATTAGCAGTGACTTTAACCCCTGCTCGATCAAGCCACATCAGTATCGTCAACCCTAAAGCGATCGAGTGTCTAATCAACGTCATGGCCCGATCGGTCATTCCTTAGAAGGAATTTAGGCAACTTTACCTTGGTTTAAGAACCGTCTGAAGCAGGTGTGTGTCACAATGTAAACGGTTTTGCCAACTCGACTGGAATGCTTTGGAGTGGGCGTGAGTCATGGAATCTATATATGAGTATGCCTGGTTAATTCCCGTTCTGCCATTGGCAGGGGCAATGATCCTAGGCTTAGGGTTAGTTTCATACAACAAGGCGATGAACGCTTTGCGAAAGCCAAGTGCCGTGTTCATTGTGTCTTTGTTGGGGGCAGCAATGGTGCTGTCATTTGCCATCTTGTGGAGTCAAGTTCAAGGACATCCACCTTACACCCGATTGATTGATTGGGCGGCCGCTGGAGATTTCCACCTGACGATGGGCTACACCGTCGATCGCCTCACGGCAATGATGCTGGTGATTGTGACGACTGTCGCGTTCTTCGTCATGGTCTACACCGATGGCTACATGGCCCATGATCCGGGTTATGTGCGGTTTTATGCCTATTTAAGCTTGTTTAGCTCGTCGATGCTGGGTCTGGTGGTCAGCCCAAACTTGGTGCAGGTCTATGTCTTTTGGGAACTCGTTGGCATGTGTTCCTACCTGCTAATTGGGTTCTGGTACGATCGCAAACCAGCCGCCGATGCCTGCCAAAAAGCCTTTGTGACAAACCGGGTGGGTGACTTTGGCTTGCTGCTGGGGATGTTAGGGCTGTTTTGGGCAACGGGCAGCTTTGATTTTGATGTGATGGGTCTTCGTCTGGAAGATTTGGTGGAAACGGGAGCACTGAGCGGAGCGGTTGCTGCGTTCCTGGCAGTGTTAGTGTTTATGGGGCCCGTTGCTAAGTCAGCGCAGGTTCCTCTCCACGTTTGGCTGCCCGATGCAATGGAAGGCCCAACCCCAATTTCTGCTCTGATCCACGCTGCAACGATGGTGGCAGCCGGAGTGTTTTTGATCGCACGGATGTATCCCGTCTTTGAAAACATTCCTGTGGCAATGGACACGATCGCCTGGACAGGAGCCGTCACCGCCTTTGTGGGAGCTTCGATCGCCATTACCCAAAACGACATTAAGAAAGGTCTAGCCTATTCCACCATGTCTCAGTTGGGTTACATGGTCATGGCAATGGGCATTGGAGCCTATAGTGCCGGAATGTTCCATCTCATGACCCACGCCTACTTCAAGGCAATGCTGTTTTTAGGTTCGGGTTCGGTGATTCATGGCATGGAAGCTGTCGTTGGCCATGATCCAGCCTTAGCTCAGGATATGCGCCTTATGGGTGGGCTGCGGAAATATATGCCGATTACCGCCCTCACCTTTTTGATTGGAACGCTGGCCATTTCGGGGATTCCTCCCTTTGCTGGGTTCTGGTCAAAAGATGAGATCATCGGTGCAGCCTATGAAGCCAGTCCTTTCCTGTGGGCGATCGGTTGGCTGACGGCTGGAATTACAGCCTTCTATATGTTCCGCATGTACTTCAGCACCTTTGAAGGTGGCTTCCGAGGCAATGATGAAGGCATTAAGCGGCAGCTCAAGGTGGCAAAGCTTCAGCAAATGGGCTTATCTATGGGACCGGGAGCCATGAATCCCCAGGAGTTGGCGATCGAATCTGAGGTGCATGATGATCATGACGGACATGGCGATCATCATCACAGTGATTCTCCTCACGAATCTCCGATTACCATGACGCTGCCCCTCATGGCTTTGGCGATTCCGTCTATTCTCATCGGACTCTTGGGAACCCCCTTTGCCAACTACTTTGAGGCCTTTATTCATCCACCTGGCGAAGTCATTGAAGGCATTCCGTCTGAGGTGGACTGGTCAGAATTTCTGGCGATGGCAGGAAGCTCGATCGGCATTTCGTTGATTGGCATCACGTTGGCATCGTTGATGTACCTCACGGGCAAAATTAATCCGGCAAAAATCGCCAAGCAAATTGAGCCGCTCTACAAGCTTTCCCTCAACAAGTGGTACTTCGACGAAGTTTATGAAGTGCTGTTTGTGCAGGGAAGCCGCCGCCTTGCACGGCAGGTTCTAGAGGTGGATGTCCGCATTGTAGATGGACTGGTCAATTTAGCCGGATTCGTCACCTTGGTCACGGGTGAGGGACTAAAGTACCTGGAAAATGGACGGGTGCAATTCTATGCTCTGATTGTGTTTGGGGCTGTGCTGGGACTGGTTTTGGTCTCAGGCGTAACTTAAGGCTCACCCCTAACCTGACCGGAGGCATGACTGCATCGGCTCGGTTCTATCTGCTATCGGTAGTTTAGGTTAAACAATCCTTGTTCCCTAAATTCACCGTTGATAATAGCGATGAGACACCCAACCCTCTATAACAAGCTGCAATGAATACAGTTGATTTTCCCTGGTTGACGACAACCATTTTGTTTCCCGTTGTTGCTGCCCTGCTTATTCCGTTTATTCCGGATAAGGACGGCAAAACGGTACGCTGGTACGCCCTCATCGTAGGGCTGATCGACTTTGCCATTCTTGTCTATGCCTTTACGAACTTCTACGATTTCTCCGCCCCTGGCTTGCAGCTAGTGGAAAGCTATTCCTGGGTGCCCTCCCTAGATTTGAAATGGTCGGTTGGGGCAGATGGACTGTCGATGCCGTTGATTTTGCTAACGGGTTTTATTACCACGCTGGCAATCCTGGCATCCTGGCCCGTCACCCTTAAGCCCAAGCTGTTTTATTTCCTGATGCTGGCAATGTATGGCGGACAAATTGGCGTGTTCGCTGTGCAGGATATGCTGCTGTTTTTCCTAATGTGGGAACTGGAACTGATTCCGGTGTATCTGCTGCTGTCGATTTGGGGCGGCAAAAAACGGCTCTACGCGGCAACGAAGTTTATTCTTTACACGGCGGGCGGTTCGCTGTTTATTTTGGTGGCAGCTTTGGCGATGGCGTTTTACGGTGACACCGTTACGTTTGATATGCGATCGCTCATGGACAAGGATTATCCCGTTAACTTACAACTCTTGCTATACGGGGCATTCTTGATTGCCTATGCTGTGAAACTGCCGATTTTTCCCCTCCATACCTGGCTCCCTGATGCCCACGGTGAAGCGACTGCTCCGGTGCATATGCTGCTGGCGGGCATTCTGCTGAAGATGGGGGGGTATGCCTTGATCCGCATGAATGTAGAAATGCTGCCCGATGCCCATGTCTACTTTGCTCCAGCCTTAGTCATTCTGGGCATTGTCAACATCATCTATGCCGCTCTCACTTCATTTGCCCAGCGCAACCTGAAGCGAAAAATTGCCTATTCTTCCATTTCCCACATGGGGTTTGTGCTGATTGGGATTGCTTCGTTTACCGATTTGGGGTTAAGTGGGGCAGTCCTGCAAATGGTTTCCCATGGGCTAATTGGGGCGAGTCTGTTCTTCCTGGTGGGAGCCACCTACGATCGCACCCATACGCTCATCCTGGATGAGATGGGTGGAGTCGGCAAAAAAATGCCCAAAATCTTTGCCATGTTTACGGCCTGCTCCCTGGCTTCCCTGGCACTCCCTGGCATGAGTGGATTTGTAGCAGAGCTAATGGTATTCGTGGGGTTTGCCACCAGCGATGCCTATGGACTGGTGTTTAAGACGATCGTGGTCTTACTAGCCGCAGTGGGGGTGATCCTGACTCCAATTTATTTGCTCTCGATGCTGCGAGAAATCTTCTACGGCCCTGAAAATAAAGAGCTAGTGGAACATGAGGTTCTCATTGATGCAGAACCCCGTGAAGTGTTTATCATTGCCTGCCTGTTGATCCCTATCATTGGGATCGGGTTTTATCCCAAGCTGCTGACGCAAATTTACGATGTCAAAACGCTGGCAATTACTGAAAAGCTGGAGAACTCCTTGACAACGCTGGCAGAACAGGAAATGCGATCGAAGCCTTTGGCGCAAGAACCCCTCCAAGCTCCTGTGATCAACTAACCCAATTCCAGTCAGAAACTTTTAAAGCAAAAGGGTGGGCAATGCCCACCCTACTTTTTTTATGTATAGCAATACGATGGAACAGTCCTTACTGCCGCAGTTCATGGGACTGACCCAAATTTGGCTCTCGTCCCAGCTGTAGCATCGAAGGGGCTGACCGTTCGGCAGTGGGCTGTTGGCGATACTCAGCGATCGTCCCTTCCAGAACACTCAATGCCTGCCGATAGTAGGGGTCAGCCGTTGTCCCAATCAATGTTTGATCACCTGCCAATGTTCGACGCTCCTGTTCGGAAAAAGACACTGGAATATCTGGCATGATCCCGCGTTGGCTAATATCTGTACCGTTGGGGGTGTAATAGTGGGCAACGGTTACTGCTAAACCTGAACCATCTGATAAAGAATGAACTGACTGCACTAATGCCTTACCAAAGGTGCGGGTTCCCACCACCACAGCACGATCGTTGTCTCGCAGGGCCCCCGTCAGGATCTCACTTGAACTAGCTGAGTTACCGTCTACCAAGACCGCCAAGGGAAGCTCCGTCAGCGATGTCCGATTGGCAGCAATTTGATCACTCTGCCCCGATCGATCTACCGTCCGCACGATCGGCCCTGTTTCCAACCACATCCGGGAAATATCGATGCTGGCTTGCAGAAGCCCCCCTGGATTGCCGCGCAAGTCTAACACAAACCCATCCGCCCCTTGCTCAAGCAAGTTCCGAATCGCTCGTCGCATTTGGTCAGGAGCCTGGCTGCTAAATTCCGTCAGCCGAATATAGCCAATCTGATTTCCTCCTTCTTGGCGGAGCGTGTAGGAAACATTGGGAACTGCAATGCGGGCACGGGTCAGTTGTTGGTCAAAGGTCTCTACACCAGGACGATCGATCCGCAGCGTAATTGAAGTTCCTACCTCTCCTTGAATCAGCCGCGAGGCTTGTTCAACCGTCATTCCCTCCGTTGAGCGACCATCGATTGCTAAGATGCGATCGCCCGTTTGGATGCCTGCGGCACTGGCTGGCGAATTTTCAAGGGGTTCAACTACAGTCAATCTTTGCGTATTCGCATCAAGCTGTAGCCGAATGCCGATGCCAGAAAGCTCTCCAGAAGTTTGATTCGTCAACGCTTGGAACTGCCTGGGATCAAGGAAGCGGGTATAGGGATCATTCAGTTGATCCAGAGCTTGACGTAAGGCAGCATAGGCAGCTTCCGGTGAACTATAGTCTCGACTGAGCAACTCCTGCCGAACAGCTTGCCAATCCACCTGGTTGAAGCCGATGTCCACATACTCTCGGTTGACAATTTGCCACGCTTCGTCCAAAACGGCTTTGGGGCTGTTGTGAAATGAGGCTTGGGCAGCAGAATTGGGTGGAGGAACGAGAACCGAGAGGGCTGTAGTGGCGGTGAGCATTCCACCACAAAGAACTCTACGAAAAACGCGAGAGGAGTAGACCGTTTGATTCATAGTTAGAGTGAACCCAGTGGATAAGACATCAGGCGATTCGGATACAGGAATTGATACCCCTTACAGATCCGAAGCTGCAAGGAGAAAGATGTTGAGCAGGCAAGCTGTCAGCACCTCAGATAAAAAGCATCCTTAAATAACCCCAAAAGGAGTTCGTTTCAACTGATACCAGCGTAAAACGGGGCAAAAATGGCCGATCGTGATTCACACCAAAAAGTAAAAGCTTTGACCGTCTATGAACACAACTCCAACAGCCACCCTGCACCAGAGTAAGGAGATCCCCAACCTCTTTTACAAGTCTTTAAACTTGAAACCCTCAAGGCTGGATATTTCCTCGGAGGTGTTCAGAGTTCCTAGCCTGCCTTACTACAAAGTATTACCCATATTCTGGCAGAAATCACTGAGAACAACGGAAGCTTAATATTCCGGTAATGTATTTCACTTAGTGTGTTTCACCGACGCTATTCCTCCTTTGGCCCCACCACCATCTGGAGAATAAACGGAGTTCCCCCAGCTTTATGATATCGGTCAGCCCAAGCCCGCAGCACCTCGTCCAACTCTTCCATTGCTTGCTCAAGGCGATCGGGTGGAATATCCAATTCCTCTAACATCCGCACGACCTTAGGTTGGCGTTCTGCCCAGTCTTTCATCATCCGGAAGAATCGTGCCGTATCCTCCACCATAATGTAGGTGCGCTCTTCTTCGTTTGCCGGAGAATAAAAAGCCCGCGTTAGGGCATAAAACGGCATTCCCCAAGGAGAATCAACCCGTGTGATGGTGCCAGAATAGGTGAGGCGACGTTTAATATGTTCTGCCAGAGCTTCGCTGAGGGGCATTTGCCGCTCTAGGGGCAGATCTTCCTGGGAGCGATTGTGGAGAAATTCAATAATGTCCATTAACTGAAAAGAGTTAATCAGTTGGGCATCTGGCAAATTAGGGGGCAGTTTCTCCTCTATCTGGCGTTTTTCCTCGCTGGTTAAGCTCGTTCCTGGAACCCGCGATCGACCAGGCTGCCAGGGATACTGCTCTAGCCAAACATAGGGAAACTGAATCAGATAGCGCGGCTCCTGGGAACCCAGCATCTTCAGCAGCTTGCCTTCTGTGAGTGCTTGACGGACTTCTTCAACAATCACTTTGACCCGTTTGGGTTCAATATGGTGCAGATGTCCCGTCATCCGCAGATTCTGCTCTTGCTCTAAATAAGTCATATATACGGCGCACTTGGCGGCTGTCGCAGCGGCATCTAAAAAAGCACCATGCCGATGTCCACCAGTACGCATCGCACTAAACGCTAGATACAGCATGATCTGATCCATTGCACTGGGACTAAGGCGTTTGATCAGATCGGTGTCGTTGGTCATTTCAAAGTTAATTTAGCAACATCAAGTAACAACAAGAATCGCTAGCCGAGCAGAGTCTCACAAGCAAATGGGGCGACAACCAGCTTTCTTGCAGTATCTCCGGGTTCTGCCATGGGACAGGAAACCGTTTGACAGGCTAAAGCCGGGAGAAAAGCCAACCTTGAAGAGCATTCTGTAGCTTAGATTATTCGGACAGGTCTACAGAGAGTCAGGGATTTGGCCTTTCTTCACCCTTTCTTTACTCATTATTTCTCGAAATTGGAATCGGAAGTCAAGAGCCAAGCAGCCTAACTACCGTCTTAATGAGTGACTCTCTGGTTTAGTAAAACGTTTTTACACAGAGAAATAATTAGTTAACATTACTTACACTGTAATAGATAAACGGTTGCACGAACGAGAATGTTTAAAAGCCCTGCTTGAAACAGTAAGACTTTAAATTAAACATCATTTTTAGGCTTCTAGGATAGCAAGAAATCAGCTTTTTTTAAGCCAAGTTAAAGCGAAATAAAAGTTTTCGGATTTACAGATCGAGGTTTTCGTTCATAGGCACAGCTTAAACCTAAAACTCTTCTGCCATAGATGACGAAGTAAATACAGAAAATATACAATGTTCTATTTAAGTATCATCGTCCACTTCCACGATGAAAATGGATCGCTACCCCAATTGAGCAATTTGCAATATTGAGTAGGGGAGCGGAGAGGCTGTTGGGCATAGTGGGTTTCCGTATCAGCTTTTCTATTTCCTGATACGCTCCCAATCCTATTCATCAGGAACAAATTAAATTGCTTCATTGAAGCTAAACATTTGCAACGTTTGACCAGTCTCAAAAACCTTTATGCTGCAAGCTTACTCGATCGAGGGTTGAGGCAATGATGGAATAAGTTCAGGATATCTACTGAGCAGATTTTGCGTTTAAGTGGAGAGTTCCGTAACTCTACAGATGTAAAAAGATTGAGTACTTGAAGCGGATTTTGAAGTGAGATGAAATAACTTCAAATTTTAGGTTGAGATAACAAACGTTTTGGCTATTTTATATTTTCATTTGAGCCTAAAAATGGACAAAGTGAGAATCGAATTTCTAATTTCTCATACAGACGGCTCCCACTCAACCCGAAAAAATACTTGTTACTTCATCAAAGCTACACATAACGATCGCAGAATGACAGTAATCTCCATGTAGTACGATGTAGTAGCTATTTCCATACTAGAAAATAAAAATAAATCAACCTAGACTTCGTTCATTCCGTGAGTTTTTGAGGATAATATGTCGGAGTGATTTTCTGAACTAGACCTCTCTCCCTTGCCAAGCGGCGCAGGGAAAGTCGCAGGAGCGTATGAATTCAGTTTGGCAACAGCTTACCCTCGTTAACTTATCCGTTCAGCAGTGGAGCCAGTCTAGCTATGTTCACCACGTCGTCGGCTTGCTGCGAAGCTGGCGGAAGGGCAGTTGGCTAATGCGTTGGGCAGAACCGATCGCGGCCCTGTTGATAGCCCTTGTGTTTGGGCTTGCTCCCTTCGTCTCGACTTCATTAATTGGAATATTGTTGGTGGCTTGCGCTGGATTTTGGGTGCTGCTGACCCTAGCAGATGAGGCAGAACCAGGAGCCGGGCTAACCCCAATGCATCTGCTGGCATTGCTATATTGGGGCGTTGCAGTCATTTCTACGGCTCTTTCACCTGTCCGTTCTTCTGCCCTGGATGGTCTGATCAAGCTAACACTCTATCTCTTGTTCTTTGTCCTGATGGCGCGGGTGTTTCGATCGCCTCGATTACGCTCATCCATCATCACTGCCTACTTACTCATTTCAGCCGTTGTCAGCGTTGCCGGACTGCGACAATGGTTTTTTGGAGCCGATGCGTTAGCCACTTGGGTTGATCCTCAATCGGCATTATCAGGAACCACGCGGGTTTACAGCTTTTTAGGCAATCCCAATTTGCTGGCAGGATATTTGATTCCAGCAGTTGTTTTCAGTGCTGCGGCTGTGTTTGCCTGGAAAAACTGGCTGCCTAAGCTGTTGGCTTTGACGCTTTGGGTGGTGAACTCTGCTTGCTTAGTGCTGACCTTCAGCCGAGGCGGCTGGATTGGCTTTGTGGTGGCGGGGTTCGTTCTACTACTGCTGCTGATTCACTGGTTTAGCGTTCATTTGCCGCGCTTTTGGCGAATTTGGGCAGTTCCGATCGCCTTAGGACTCTCTGCGGCTTTTGTAATCTCCACGGTTTCCGTTTTGCCACCTTTACGCGATCGGGTTGCCAGCATTTTTGTGGGACGGGGCGACAGCAGCAACAACTTTCGGTTGAATGTGTGGATGGCGGTGATCGAAATGATCAAGGATCATCCTTTCCTGGGTATCGGGCCGGGAAACGTAGCCTTTAACCAGGTTTACCCCCGCTATCAGCAAGTCGGCTACAACGCTCTCAGTGCCTATTCTGTGTTTTTGGAAATTTTGGTGGAAACCGGGACGATCGGGTTGTTCTGTTTCCTTTGGCTGTTGCTCACCACGCTCGGTCAGGGTTGGCGTAGAATTCAGGCTCTTCGGAAACTCCGCAACCGTGAAGGGTTTTGGCTGATGGCGGCTGTTGCGACACTGGCTGGAATGTTGGCGCATGGTTTGGTGGATACAGTGTGGTATCGTCCTCAAGTCAGTACGCTTTGGTGGATGACAATGGCAGTGATTACAAGCTACTACCTGGC
>PVWD01000456.1 GCA_003003615.1 filamentous cyanobacterium CCP2
ATCCAGAGCGGAATGTCGTCTCTTTGTAGTTAGGAACGGGATCACAACCTGCGATCGGTTTTGCTAGACACAACACGTTGACTGAGGATACTGAAATGAACAGCAAGGGAACGTCTTACTTGCTTTGGTTAGCGATTCTCTTTGGGTTTGGAGGATTGCACCGATTTTACAATGGCAAGGTGTTCACGGGTCTGCTCTGGTTCTTTACGGGCGGGCTGTTGGGCATTGGTCAGTTTGTCGATCTTTTCCTCATTCCCGACATGGTAGACGACCACAATGCATTGCAACGTGCCAAGAACCGATTGCTTTATGATCCTGCTCCCATTGCCGTTACCCAAACCCTCACACCAGCCGACCTCAAACGCACAGAAGGTCAACTGCAACTGCAATTGCTGCGATCGGCCGAGGCCAGAGGCGGTAAAATCTCGTTAACCCAAGCCGTTTTAGATACAGAAGCAGATTTTGAGGAAGTCGAACCGCTTTTGCTGCAAATGGTGAAGAAAGGGCGGGCTGATATCCAAAACGATCCTCGGACAGGTGCGGTCATCTATACATTTCAGGATTTAGCGTAGTCGGCGATCGGCTCTGATTGTTGGGGCATGGCCGTAGAAACACAGTAGGGACATGGCATGCCATGTCCCTAAAAAAATAATTGGACTCCTGCTATCTCTTACCCTGCGTTTCTGGCAGACCTGTAGGTGCGGCTAATGCGATAGGCCATAATGCCGCAGAGCGTTGGGCAAAAGATAATACTTGCTGCTGCAATGACAATCGTCAGATCAAATGGGTTAAAATTCATAGCTTATTCCTCGAATGGGTGGTGAACCAAACTAGCTCTATGTAATTTCATGCTGACAAACTCGACCGTGACTGACATCACCCCTTCGGGTTCCTTCAATGGTGGGGTGTTTTGTTCATAAGCAGGATTCACAGGCAGGATGAAATGAAACAATTGCTACACGGTTCCCGATCGGCTGTGGTGCTGTTTATTGCAGTGCTGATGTTAGGAATTTTTGTTCGCGTTACGCATATCGGACAAAAGGTGTACTGGCATGATGAAGTGTTTACCTCCATTCGGGCAGCAGGCTACACCGCCTCAGAAATTGCACCAAACGTTTTTACAGGAGCGTTACTTTCCCCTGAGACGCTGTTACAGTATCAGCAACTTAGCCCCGATCGCGGTTGGCAAGACACCTGGAAGGCACTGACTGCAAACCCAGAACATCCCCCGCTCTATTACTTGCTGGCGCGGTTTTGGATGGAGCAATTTGGCAGTGAGGTGGCGATCGTCAGAAGTTTGTCTGTGGTGTTTAGCCTGCTGGCTTTTCCAGCGATCTACTGGCTTTGTCAAGAATTATTTCCGACGTTGCCGCTGACGGGATGGATGGCGATCGGTTTGCTGGCGGTTTCTCCGTTTCATGTGTTGTATGCTCAGGAAGCCCGGCAATCTAGCTTATGGACATTAGCAACGATATTGTCATCGGCGGCTCTGTTTCGGGCGATGCGGCGGCAAACCTGGGTGAGTTGGGGTTTGTACGCGCTCACGGTTGCCCTGAGTTTATATACGTTTCTTTTATCGGTTTTTGTGTTGCTGTGTCATGGGCTGGTGGTGCTGGTAGGGCATCCCAGGCGATCGATTTTGCGGTTTCTGGTGGCTCTCAGCGTGGGAGGGGTTGCCTTTCTTCCCTGGATGGTTGTACTCGTACAAAACAAGCTGGCATTTGATTCTAAAACCCTGTGGACAACGCAATCCATGCCAAGGGATGTGCTGGCTAAACTTTGGGGACTGCATTTCAGCAGTAATTTTGTGGATTCGGGTTTGCCGCTTGATCATGTTTACACTTACATTGCCCCGCCCCTTGTCTTGATCTTACTGGGATATGCCCTCTGGATATGCCGCCACACTTCCCGCCCCGCATGGCTTTTCATTGTGTTTATGATTGCCCTACCTTCGATCGCCTTGATTCTGCCAGATATTCTTTTAGGTGGACAGCGATCGTCTCAAACACGGTATTTTGTGCCGATGTTGGTGGGTGGACAGTTGGCAGTGTCCTATCTTTTGTCGTATTTGATACAGTCTTCGATCGATTCTCAGCGTTGGGTGGGGCGAGGTCTGCTGGCGGTGCTGCTGACGGTGGGGATCATTTCCTGTGGCCTAAGCTGGCAGGCAACAACCTGGTGGAATAAGGGCGTGAGCTATACCAATGCGGAGACGGCTGCATTTTTAAATCAGCAAAATCAGCCAGTGATTATCAGCAATATGGGAGAAACAACTCTTGGGAATATCATTTCCCTCAGCTATTTACTTCATCAGCAGGCGCGAATTCAGCTAGTGCGTGACCCTGCCATACCAGAACCGAGTCAGGAAGGCGATCGGTTTTTGTTTTTTCCATCTGAGGTGCTGATTGAAAATTTGCAAACGGTTGATTTGCTCACGGTAGAGCCAGTTGAACAGGAAAATGTTTCACTGCTGCGGCTGGTTGAACGGTAAAAGCTTTGGGCTGTCAAAACATTCCCTAAGGATTGTGGATTAAATAACCTGGCATTTTTTGCCATGTTGACTAGGCGGGCAAGATGCCCACCCCACAAGAATTTCAGGTTATTAAATTTGCATTCCCTAAGCAGTCCAGATGCTCACCCCACAAGACACTTTCCCGATTCTTCTCTCAACCTCCATCAATCAGAATTTCACGAACGAGCGTTACAATGGGCGAAAACTGCATCACTTAATGTCATCCATCACTGAGCAGAATTGAAATGCGATCGATTCAATTACCTTCAGGGCAAGCCATTCCCATATTAGGAATGGGCACATGGCGCATGGGCGAAACCCATAAACACCAGCAGGCAGAAGTCAAGGCATTGAGACATGGCTTAGACCTGGGAATAACCTTAATTGATACTGCTGAGATGTATGGTGAAGGGGGAGCCGAAGCAGTCATTGCCGAAGTAATGGCAAATCGCCGTTCGGAAATATTTTTAGTCAGTAAAGTTTATCCCCACAACGCAACGCGACAAGGAGTGATAAAAGCCTGTGAACGTAGTTTGACACGCTTAAAGACCGATTATCTGAATTTATATTTGCTGCATTGGCGTGGCTCAGTACCGCTCTCGGAAACCTTTTCTGCCTTTGAAACATTAAAACAGCAGGGCAAAATTCGCGATTATGGTGTGAGCAATTTTGATGTGGCAGACATGGAGGAAGGATACGCGATTGCAGGCAGTGCAATCGCCACAAATCAAGTCCTTTATAACTTAATGCGGCGTGGCATTGAATGGGATTTGCTGCCCTGGTGTCGGCAGCGGGGTATTCCCATTATGGCCTATTCCCCCGTAGAACAAGGCCGCTTGCTCCATCGCAAACCCCTACAAACGATCGCTCAGCAGCACGGTGTCACGCCTGCCCAAGTTGCCATTGCCTGGTTATTGCACCAAGAGAATGTGATTGCGATTCCCAAAGCTAGCAGTCTGGCCCACGTAGAACAAAATTATGCGGCTCTAAACCTCCAACTTACCCCAGAAGACTTGCAGGCTTTAGATGCTGCCT
>PVWD01000457.1 GCA_003003615.1 filamentous cyanobacterium CCP2
AATCCAATCAGCCGGAAGGTGATGAACTTCACCCAAAGCTTGGCGGAGTGCCCAATAATCTGGGTCTGGATAATGGGGCAACGCACTGAAATGAGACTGGATCGCATCGATCGTGGAAGGCGGCGGCCCAAGGGGATTAATACTTGCAGAAAAATCAAGAATAGCAAAAGGGGAACAGCCTACTAGCGATGCTGCCCAGGACAAATTCCCCCCATGCGACAGATTTCGAGCAAATTCTTGCACCGATACTACCTGTTACTTTGGTGCCACCATTTCCTTAAATAGCTTACCAGCAGAGAAGGCAGGAACTTTAGTCGCCGGAATTTCCATCGCTTCCCCGGTTTTAGGATTGCGACCCTCACGAGCTTTCCGCTCACGGGGTTCAAAGGAACCGAAGCCCACCAGCGTCACCTTGTCGCCATTGGACACCGCTTCCATGATGGAGTCGATCGCAGCCGACAACACCGCATCTGCCTGTTTTTTGGTGACATTTGCCTTCTCAGCGACTTTATCCACCAATTCACCTTTATTCATGGGTATCTCCTTGAGTTGCACTTCAGCGATAAATGAGATTTGAAGATCCGTTCGAGAAAGATTTCCAGCAAAATGGCTGAAACTCCCATAAACTCGAATTTTCAATGCTCTATTCTAAGGGCTAGTTCAAAAATATGGATCGATGAAACCTTTAATTTATGTAGATTTCGGGGTGTTTTTAGGAAATTTCTTAACTTCAGGCACAAAATAATCGATTCTAGTCTATGAATAGACAGAAATGTATACCAAAGAATGCATCGAAAAAACTCTATCCGCCTTGCTCTCTGATGCGGCCGCGCCGTCTTACGAGGAAGTCTGGCAGTTCGGGAGGATGTAAACGAGGGAGAGCAATCCCCGGAGGAGGAAGTTCCTTTAGTTCTGGTTCGGGTGGAAGTGCTGCAAGCAACGTGTTGAGTAACTCTGAAAGTGCGGCATTCTCTTTGTCTGTTTGTGTGGCGTAGCCGATCGAAGCCTGCTGAGCAGCATGTTCCACCAGTTCCCGAACATGAGACAGCTGCCGAGAGCTTGTGGTGTAGCGGTCTTTCCAATACTGCACCGCCGTTTCATATTCTGCGGATTGCTGCGCCTGATGCAAAATTTGCTCCTGCATTTCAGCTGTTTGTTGCTCCAGGGTATTGAGGCGAGTCTGCAACTGATCGCGCTCTTCCCCAACCTGTTGATGACTTTGCTGCCAATGGCTATGTAACCGAACTTGCTGCGCCAGTTGGTTCTCCAAGGTTTCAATCCGCCGATGGGCCCGACTCAACTCCTGAGAAATCGTCGTCAACTGGGCAGGACGGGCAGCAGGGGTTTTGGCAGCATAGGTACGTTCTTGCTGAACTTCGGCTAACTGAGTTTCCAATTGGGCCCAGTCTGCCTGATGTTGGCGCAACCGAACCGATAATTCCTTAATTTGCTGTTGGGCTGTCGCTAACTGTTCCCGCAGGCTAGCCGTCAGGGTTTTGGCAGAGAGGGTTTCTGACTCTAACTCTGAGATGCGCTGCTGCCGAGACTCCAAAGCAGACTGAAGCTCATGAATTTGCTGAGCCAGAAGATGCCGATGGTTTTGTCCTTCTACCTGATCTTGGGCAATGTAAGACCGAAGTCGCTCCAGCTCTTGCTGCTGAGCCTGGGTCATCGATTCGATCGTCGCCATCAGTTCTTGAATGGCCTGATCGCGCTGCTGTGTTTCCAAAACTTGAACATCAATGAGCTGCTGCTGTTCAGACAGTTGTAGCTTCAGGCGGATAATTGCCTGCTGTTGGACGTGGGAATACTCCTCTGTAGTGGCTAGCTGGTCTTCCAGGAAACTTTGATTGTTTAGCTGCGATCGCAGTTCATCCAGACAAACTAAAGCCTGATCTAGTGCTTGTTCCAGGTGATGAATTCGGTTGATCCGCTCTCGATCTAATTCTTGCGCTTGAGCGACTTCCTCCAATAGACCCTGGTAATCAGCAGGAGCCAAAGTTAATTCCAAATCAACCGCATTCACCTCTCCCTGAGAATGGAGCGGATCGGCAACAAACCAATCTTCTTGTGCTGAATCTGACTGTACCACTCAAAACCTCCAGAACCGTATCCGCCTCTCCCGGAGAACAACTTCCCTGTTTAGCTCATTAGGCAAATCGGCTGGGTACAGTCTACCGAATGAAATTTAAGTTGGCAGAGCTTTTTTGGCAACGGATAAAAAAGTTAGGACAAAAGTTAGGACAACGATCACCTCACTGAGCCTGATAAGTCCCTGGGGAAGAGACTGGATCAGGCGGAGCAGCATCGGAGCCAACCGTATCAGGGGCAACATGGTTTAGGGCCCAGCGATAGTCAATTGGCAACCTGGCCCGCTCACAGCTTTCTTCCAGATGCTTTTGCTGAGAGAGTGCTTTCCGCAACGTCACGATTAACTCGTGTACCTGCTCTTGCTGCGGCGATTTCTGACCCACTGCCAGCATTGTCTGCCGTTCCAGGAGTTGTAAGAGTAGCTCGTAGTGAATGTGAGACGGAAGAGGAATAGGTTCCATGCAGCCTGCGGTACACGAATTGTGAACTATTTTTAAGTATGACCCTAGTATGCACCCAAAACAGAGCAAGTGCGAGATCGTTTCAAGACTTATTTATTCTGCTCTAGAAGTTTGCCCCGGAAAGAGGGCTGCGATCGCCTGAGCAGGGTCTGGCTGCTTCACCAGCGATTCACCGATCAAAACGGCCGCTGCTCCTGCCTGACGAACAAACTGCAAATCTTCTGGCGTATGCAATCCAGATTCACTCACCACCAAAACACCTGACTCCTGAAGTGGTTTACTTCTGGTAGCAAGGAGATTTTTGGTTGTTTGTAAGTTAACCGAAAAGTCCTCTAAATTCCGGTTGTTGATGCCCACTAGCCTAACACCCTGTAGCCCTAAAACCCGATCGAATTCTTCCAGGGTATGCACTTCCACCAGAGCCGCCATGCCCAAGGCTTTCGTAATTTTCAGAAAATACTGAAGGTCGCGATCGGGCAAAATTGCAGCAATCAGCAAGACCGCATCTGCCCCATTCAACCGTGCCATATAGATTTGGTAGGGGTAAATGATGAAATCTTTGCACAAAAGCGGTAAATCCACCGTTTGGCGAATCGCTCGGAGGTAGGCAAAGCTGCCCTGGAAAAACTTTTCATCTGTCAGGACAGAAATGCAGGATGCCCCTCCAGTTTCGTAGGACTGGGCGATCGTTTCTGGATCAAAGTTTTCGCAAATTACCCCTTTGCTCGGTGATGCCTTCTTCACTTCAGCAATCAACGCGGGCTGAGTGCGTCCTTGCCGGAGAGCCGCCACAAAATCGCGTATGGGCGGGGCTTCAGACACCTTGCTCTGCAATTCAATGAGCGGCATCCGTTCCCGCAATAGGTCAACTTCTTTCTCTTTATGCCAAACAATTTCCTCTAGAATATGCTGCGGCTCTGCACCGGGCACATTCACCTGGTAGCGCATGTATTCAACGGCAACAGCACGAT
>PVWD01000458.1 GCA_003003615.1 filamentous cyanobacterium CCP2
ACCTGAGCCACGAAGGCTTTGGCTGGGCGTTGATTTTCTCCGGTCGTCTGCTGCTGGTTTCCAGAACCCTACGGGATGCTCAACGGTTCGGGTTTGATTCTTTGGAGAAGCTGGCGATCGAGGGTGAAAAACTGACGGAATCGGGGATTGCGCTAGCTCACTGTTTTTCCGAAGTCAGAAAGCTATAGAGGGAAACTATGACCCAAGCAACCAACATCACAATTGAAGACCTAAAAGCCCAAATCAAGCGGCTGAACAGTAAAGCTGGACAAATGAAAATGGATTTGCACGATCTAGCCGAAGGATTACCAACTGACTACGATCGGTTACTGGATGCGGCCAGTGAAACCTACGCCATTTACCACCAACTTGACGAACTCAAACAACAGCTTAAGCAATTGGAGTGTGAACGATGAGCAGAACACTTGCTGACTTCAATCAACTAGTTGATGCAGAACAGTATTTTGAATTTTTTGAAGTGCCCTATGATCCACAATTGGTGAATGTGAACCGTCTACACATTCTGCAAAAGTTTTCTAACCTGATTAAGGAACGCGCGTCAGAGTTAAGGGGACTGGGTGAAGCAGAGACATTGAATCAATATCGTTTAGCGTTTCAGCAAGCCTATGATCTATTCCTGACCTCCAATTCGTTGCAGCAAAAGCTATTCAAGGTATTCAACGAAAAGCCGCAAAATGTGGTGTTGCTATCAGAGCTTGGACAAAGCTAAGGAGGAATGATGGTGTTGGATCTAACTCCGACTGAACTAGAGCGCTATCGTCGGCAAATCATGTTGCCTGGATTTGGTGAAGAGTCACAGCAACGGTTAAAAGGCTCAACTGTACTCGTTACCGGAGTCGGTGGATTGGGTGGCACAGCCGCTCTGTATTTAGCGGTAGCAGGTGTTGGACGGATAATCTTGCTGCGTGGAGGTGAACTGCGTCTGGATGACATGAATCGTCAAATTCTGATGACGGATCATTGGGTTGGTCAGCCCAGAGTCTTCAAGGCGAAAGAAACGCTGCTGAATATTAATCCAGACATTCAGGTTGATGCGATCTGTGAATATGTTAATCCCAATAATGTCAATGAGTTAGTACAACATTCTGATGTTGTTTTGGATTGCGCTCATAACTTCATTGAACGCGATTTACTGAATATCGCTTGTGTTCGTTGGGGTAAGCCCATGGTGGAAGCAGCGATGAACAACATGGAGGCATACCTGACCACGATCGTCCCTGGTTTGACTCCTTGTCTGTCCTGCATCTTCCCCGAAAAACCAGATTGGGATAAACGTGGTTTTGGCGTGTTGGGCGCAGTTTCAGGAACGCTGGCCTGTTTGACTGCATTGGAAGCCATCAAGCTGATCACGGGTCTGGGCACACCACTGTTATCTCAACTGCTGACAATGGACTTGAGTCGAGCCGAGTTCTCCAAGCGACACCCTTACCATGATCCCGCTTGTCCAGTCTGCGGTGAAAAAAGTCAACGGTTAACGAGTATTACAGCACAGGAGGAGCCATGCTGTTCTCACTCCTAGCGCTGGCGATCGGGGTTTCCGCTATCTACATCAGCCGCAAGTTAATGGATGAGATCACCCACTTGCTCCTCAATCTAATTGGACTATTCAGTTTATTGTTCAGTCTAGTGTATTCTTTCTGGTTCATTAAGCTGGCGATCGTTGTGATAGTGGCTATGACTCCGACCTGTGCTCAGCAACAGTATCTGCGGCAAATTCGCTGTCCCTTTTTCTGTGTTGCCCGCCTAAATTGCCCCGATTTTTCTCTCTAATTTGATCTGCTCTACTGATCGATCTCTTCCCCTACACCTAGTCGTCTATTCATGTTTGGAGGACATTCAATGACCGTTACTCTTACCGAAAAAGCAGAATTTCGCCTACGGGCCTTCTTGCAAGGCAGTGCTGATCCTTCTTCAGAAAAAGGCATCCGGGTCGGTGTAAGTGATGGTGGCTGCAATGGCTATGAATACACCATTGATATTGCCAATGCACCTCGCCCAGATGACTTGATCGAACAACAAGGTAAAGTTCGCATTTACATCGATCCCCGCAGTGCACCTCTGCTGCAAGGCGTCGTGATTGATTTCCTAGAAGGATTGATGGAGAGCGGTTTCAAGTTCAGCAACCCGAATGCAACGGATACCTGTGGCTGTGGCAAATCTTTCCAAGCGGGAGACTGTACCCCTGCGGCTGTACCATGCAGTTGATGGTTTTGCGAATCATTCAGCAAATTTTTGAGTGAATGACTGTTTGAAGCTCATTTGATTTTGGAGAACACGATTATGGCAACCTATCAAGTTCATTTGATCAACAAAAAACGATCGATCGACATCACCATCCCAGTTGATGACGATACCACCGTTTTGGAAGCCGCTGAAGAACAAGGGCTAGACTTACCCTTCTCCTGCCAATCTGGTTCTTGCTCTAGCTGCGTTGGCAAAGTGGTTGAAGGTGAACTAGATCAATCAGAACAGGTCTTTTTAGATGAAGATCAAATTGCCAAAGGATTCGTCCTGCTTTGCGTGGCATATCCCCGCTCCGATTGCACGATCCGCACCCATCAAGAAGCTTATCTTGTTTAAGTCTTTTAAGATGGTCATTCGTAACTGGTAATCGGTAATGGCTGCTCGGTAATTGGCGCTAGCAGAGGTATCCAACCACTCCCCATTCCCCACTCCCTACGCTTAGAGGTCAATCCCCATGCTAACCACAGGATTTTCGGTTCAGGGTTCTTCGTTAAAGTTGCTGCGTTTTGGTGAACGAGGCGTTGTTGCCCGCATCAATGCCCTACCAGACGCGACAGCCCAGAAACTTAGACAAATGGGGGTGACACTGGGGCAGATGATTGCGATCGAGCAACGATTTCCTCGTTTTATTGTCCGAGTAGGCAACACCTGCCATGCCTTAGATGAAACCATGATTAACGCGATCTATGTTCGACTCACTGAACGTTGAGTTGAATAGCAAAATTCCAATTGAGAGAGAACACTAACTATGACAACATTCACAGGGCTGACCTTTGGAGGCAAAGTCTGGACACCTAAATTTCTACAAGCGATCGATATCACTCGTTGCATTGGTTGTGGCAGATGTTTGAAGACCTGCGGACGCGATGTGATGGCACTAGGAGCACTAAACGAAGAGGGAGAATTTGTAGACAACGAAGAGGATGACGAAATTGAACGCAAGGTGATGACGATTGCGAATGCAGATAATTGTATCGGCTGTGAAGCCTGTGCTAGAGTCTGTCCTAAGAATTGTCAAACCCATACTGAATTGGCGCTTGTTGGAGCATGACTCAACCCACCCATCCCACCACTCAACCCAATTGGGGAACTTACTATCAAGCCGTAGAAGGTCGTCCGCCCCGTGAAACGTTGCTGAACGCATTGACAAATTTCGATGCAGTGCCATTGGTCGATCGCTCTCTGGATCGCGTGGTTACTCCACGATCGGCGGTCGATCTGGGCTGTGGGGATGGGCGAGATACAGTAGAAC
>PVWD01000134.1 GCA_003003615.1 filamentous cyanobacterium CCP2
AGATGTGTATAAGAGACAGACTGCTTTTTGTTTTAACAACGAATCATTGTTCCTTTGATCACCCGTTTGGTTGCCGATCGCACCCGTTATTTATCGTTTCGGAGTATACATGGAACGAGTTATTTCATTAATTGGTATTCTGGTATTTTTCGGAGTAGCGTATTTCTTTTCTATCGATCGTCGGGCAATTAATTGGCGTACTGTTGCCTGGGGATTTGCCATTCAATTTCTGTTTGGTTTATTTGTTTTGAAGGTTCCGATCGGTTTTGCGATTTTTAGTACGATCGGCAATATAGTCACCACATTTCTAAACTTCTCCGATGCTGGAGCCGAATTTGTGTTTGGTGAGAATTTCCGCGATGTGTTCTTCGCGTTCAAGGTGATGCCCACCGTCATCTTCTTTTCTGGAATCATCAGTTTGCTGTATTATTTTGGCGTGTTGCAAAAAGTGGTGGCGGGCATTGCCTCAGTCATGCAGCGCACCATGAAAACGTCTGGCCCCGAAACCACCTCTTGTTCTGCCAATATTTTTATCGGACAAACCGAAGCCCCCCTTCTGATTCGCCCCTTTGTCGGCCGAGTTACCCTGTCAGAGTTACATGCCATTATGACGGGCGGTTTTGCCACCGTTGCGGGCGGAGTGCTGGCTGCATTTGTTGGTTTTGGCATCCCAGCAGAGCAGCTTATTGCGGCATCGGTGATGAACGCTCCAGGAGCTTTGGCCATGTCTAAACTGTTCTTTCCACAAATCGGACAATATTCCTATGAACCGGAACTGAACCAAAAATTGGAAGATGAGTACAAGCAATTGAAAGAAGAAGGGAAAGAGAATATTGTTATTCCGGCTGATGCAGCTTCTGCGGCCTCTGATCCGATCGGTGCTTTGGCAGAAGGAGCGATTCAGGGAATTCAGCTAGTTCTCGCAATTATTTCTGTTTTGATTGTATTTTTAGGATTAATTGCCTTAATTAATGGCATCCTGGGATGGTTCGGCGGTTTGTTCGGCTTTGCAGGACTGTCCTTAGAGTTTTTGTTGTCCTACTTGCTGTTTCCGTTGTCCTTTATTATGGGTGTACCCCTTGAGGATTGTGGGGCAGTTGCAGTGTTTTTAGGTAAAAAAATCATTCTGAATGAGTTCATTGCTTACACTGACCTGGCCCAAGCGATTCAAGATAATCTGATTAGCCCCCGTGCAGCAACGATCGCCACTTTTGCCCTCTGCGGTTTTGCTAATATTGCTTCAATTGGTCAGCAGATTGGGGCGATCGGCGGTATGGTTCCCAGTCGTCGAGGGGATGTGGCGCGGCTAGGGGTTAGGGCGATGATTGCCGGATCGTTTACCAATTTTGTCAGTGCTTCGATCGCCGGTTTAGTCAGTTAAGGAGGAGCGATCGTGAAGGTTTATCTTGCTGGGCCTGAAGTGTTTTTGCCAGATCCGATGGCAGCAGCTAAAGCAAAGCAGGCAATCTGTGAAAAATATGGCTTTGTGGGACTGTTTCCCCTGGATAATGCGCTGGATCTTGCTAGTATGACTCCCTTTGAGGCAGGTCTTGCCATTTACAAAAGCAACATTGCTTTGATGGATCGCTGCGATCTGATCATTGCCAATATGACTCCGTTTCGAGGATGCAGTATGGATGTGGGAACGGCCTTTGAAATGGGCTATATGGCAGGTCAAGGCAAACCGATTTTTGGATACAGCAACGATGGCCGTTTTTACCACGATCGCGTTCCTACTCGCACCCCCGGACTGGATGAAAATGGGCAAACAATCGAGTTCTTTGCAATGCACGATAATCTGATGCTAGAGGGAGCAATTGATACAAATGGTGGTGTATTTATCGGTGAATCGATCGCTCCTGAAGGCTACTTTACTGATTTACGCAGTTTTGAACAGGTGGTGAAGCTAGCTGGCGATCGGTTACTGAACTAGAAAACGACAAGCTAAAGTCTAAAAATTAGAATGTGAACGGGTATGAGTTTTCAAAAAGCCAAAATCATTCTTGATACAGACCCCGGTGGTGATGATTCGTTTGCCTTTCTGTGGCTGATGAGCCTTGCTAAACAGGGATTTGCTGAAATTGTTGCTGTCACCAGCGTCGATGGAAATGTCCATGCTCAGCTGACCTTTACAGCATCGGCAAAGCTTTTAACCCTGGGTGGCTGCGGTGATGTGGAAGTGGGGCGGGGAATCATTGGTGGTTCGGACAGCGACGATGTGGAAGATGCGGGATCAATTCATGGAGCAGATGGCATGGGCAATTTGTCTCATACGCTGCCAGAGCCAACCCAAACCTATGAGGCTGCCCGCTACTCGGATGAAATCTTAATTGAAAAACTGAAGGCGGCTCCAGGAGAAATTACGATCGTGGCGATTGCCCCTTTAACCAATTTGGCGGCCGCAGAGCAGAAGTCTCCAGGCGTGTTGAACCTTGCCAAAGAAATTGTGATTATGGGCGGTGCGTTTGAAGCCCCCGGCAATATTACACCTGAAGCTGAATTTAACATTGCCTATGACCCGGAAGCGGCAAAGCTGGTGTTTGATACCTGCAATAATTTGATTCTGATTCCGCTGGATGTCACCCGTAGACTGGTTTTGACTCCGTTGATGGTGGAGACGATCGGACAAGCAAAACCAGATAGTGACATTGCTCAATTCATGATTTCCCTCTGCCAATTTATGACTGGAACTGCCCTCGCCTTCCGAGAAACTGAAGGAGAATCTGGCTTTTTAGTTCATGATGCCGCAACGCTAGCATACTTGTTTTATCCTGAAACGTTGGGGTTTCAACGGGCGAAGGTCTGGGTTGAAACGCAGGGAGAATGGACAAGGGGCAAGACCTTATTCGATCGCCGCAACAAAGCCAAAGTTGGGGCAAATACCTGGGTGGCAATGGAAGTCGATCGAGTGAACCTGCTGGCAGTCATGGCGGAAGATTTAAAGCTAATTCTCTAAAGCTTTGCTGCATTTTCTGGTGTTGATTTCACATTAATTGATTGAAAAACCGCTTTTTTAACGACACGAACATTTCATCTTTTGTGTTTTAGACTGAAGATGAAGATCGATCGTTTCTAGCAAATCATTCATTGAAAATGGCTTTGTCAGACAGGCGGTTACTCCCATCGCCATCGCAACTTGACAGCTACTTTCATCTTTAGCCGTAATAATAACGATCGGCAATGGATGATCAGACAAGCTCAATTGCTGACAAATATCAACTCCTGATGCGTTTCGCAATTCCCAATTCAGAACAACTAAATCAGGATTGAACGCTTGAATGATTGATAAATCAATTACCCCATCACTGTGAATACTGACTTGATACCCTTCTGCGTCAAGCTCGATCGCAATGAAGCGAGGAAGGCTGATGCGATCGTCAATTACTAAAATATGTGGAGCCATAGCGATAAAAAATAGGTGCTTTGTTTCAACTATGCCCCGCATCCCCTTAAAGCAAATGAGAACCAGATTAAGATTACCTAAGTAAGATGAAACAAGGTTCCGAAAGGGCGATTCCCAACAGCAATTCTTAACGTCTTTTAATCTACATCCAAGGTTTTCTCATCCAGCACTTAGAAATCAAAATCATAATGAATCAATTCCAAACGCCCTGATCACCTGTAAAAAGGGGGGCTTGGCTCTGACGCTGCGATGTCCGCTGCATGCGTTTTTTGGAATAGGTATCAGTAAACCAACCGGCGCGATCGTCATTATTTTCAAACGCTATGGATTTTTCAAAGATTGACCAACTGCCCATTGCTTTACAGAAGGTTGCGTCCTGTAAAAATTTCTCAAAGGGGCAAATTTTGTTTCAACGTAATGAACCCTCACAAGTCATATATGCTGTGAAAACAGGACGAATTCGATTATTGAACTATACCAAGAGCGGGCAAACGATTAGCCATTACACCATTCATGCGGGTGAACTTTGTGCTGAAATTGCTCTCTTTTTGGATGCTTATGCTTGCAGTGCGATCGCCGAAGAACCGACACAAGTTCTGGTATTTCCCAAACAAATATTTCTAAATGCACTGCGGCAAGATCCAGATTTTGCGATGGCATTTATGACCCGATTATCCTATCGAATCCACAAAACAAAAATAATGGTTGAGTTACGCAGTATTCGCTCTGCGCCAGAACGAGTGCTTCATTATTTGTGGTTAAATGTGCCGCCTGAACAAAACACGGTCGTGCTAAAACAACCGCTTAAAAATATTGCCGCTGATCTGAGCATCAGTTCTGAAGCCCTATCGCGAGCATTGTCCCAACTGCAACGTAAGGGTGCGATCGCCCGTGAAAAACGCAGAGTGATATTGCTGGAATCAGCCTGAAGCACGAATGCTTTTCTTTGCTTAAAGAAGGTGAAGAATCTATCGAATTGATTTGAATCAAAGACAGCAAAATGCTGCTCTTGTAAGATTTACTGACTGATTCTGTGAAAAGTTAGCATGGCAGACTTGCAGGACACTCAACCAGCCGATCAATGGCAAATTGCCCTGGATTCATTGACCACGTTAAGCTATCGATCGCGTGACTTCAGCCGTTACCTGCATGAAATTGCCTGTGGTGTGAGCCGGGTGCTGAAATCAGATTGGTCGATCGTGACGGTTCATAAGGGAGCAAGAGGATATGTCATTGCCAGCAATCTAGACATAGATGAAACGGAAACCGGATTTTCAGTCCACTCCAGCGTTTCGGAAGTGGTTATCCAAAGCGGGCAGCCCTTCTGGATTGAAGATGTTCGACAATACCCAGAAGAAATCGAACGAATGGCAGGTTATGTCTGTTATTTGGGAGTGCCGCTGCGGACATTATCAGGAAACATCATTGGCACAATCTGCTCCTTTAGTGTTCAACCGCAGCACTACAGTCTAGAAATGATTGCAACGGTGGAACGCTTTGCGGAACGGGCTGCAACGGCGATCGACAACTATCAACTGTACCAGCAGCTCCAAAAATTCCATGATTCGCTGGAAGCTGAAGTGACCAAGCAGACGGTGGAATTACGAACGGCTCAGGCAAAATTGATTGAGTATGAACGCCTTGCAGCAATCGGAGAGTTTGCCGCCATGATTGTCCACGAAATTCGCAATCCTTTAACAACGATTCAAATGGGTTTAGAGTATTTTGCAAAACTTGCTCTACCTCGATCGGCTCAAGCTCGGTTATCTTTAGCAATGGACGAAGCGAAGCGATTGGCAGATCTTTTGCAGGAAGTTTTATCTTATTCAAAGCCTCAAATTTTGCAGCTCTCTGAAATTAATCTCCATGCTTTCATCCAGGAGCTACTCATTTCGTTACGGGCAATGCCTGAAGCTCAAGGACGTTCGATCGAGTACATTCCTTGCCATTCATCGACGCAGATTTTGGGTGATGCAGATAAGTTAAAACAAGTGTTCATCAATCTTATCCGCAATGCGTGTGAAGCAGTTGACCCAGGAGATATGATTCGATGGTTTGTCACCGATAACCAGATGGAACAGATTTACATCTCCATTCACAATGGCGGTACACCAATCCCAACAGATGTTTTACCGTTGTTAACGCAACCTTTCTACTCAACGAAAGCAGAAGGAATTGGGCTGGGTTTAGCGATCGTGAAGCGAATCATAGAAGCTCATAATGGCGAACTCTTGATTGAATCTTCTGAGAGTCAAGGAACGATTTTTAGTGTGAAATTACCAAAGAATTGATTGGGTGTATCCCACTTTTGCATTTCCATGACAAATCTCTCACTGACAGGCAAGATGCCTGCGCTACGGTATCTCACTAGCTGGCAAGATGCCTGCGCTACGGAGATCGATCCATTTGTGCAAATGGTATGCTCCCAATTGATCTGCCGTTTTCATCGTTTTCCCGTCAATTTTCTAGACAGAATAACGCAATGAATGACGAGCATATCTCACAATTCACAATGTACAGACAACAACCCCAGTAGGATTATTATGAGCGCGGCTGATGTTGCTCGAACCATTCAACTCATCATTGCTCCAGTCGTTCTGATTACTGCTTGCGCCATTATTCAAGGTGGCATTTTAGGGCGATTTATGCATGTGGGACAAAGGATACGATCGATCGCCAGTGAGCGGTTAGAACGGTTGCATATTGGCAATCAGGATGATGCTTTTTCTCTGGAGCGCATACAGGAAATTGACCGTCAAGTGCCCTTGCTCAAGCAGCGTCATCGGTTACTGCAAAGGGCCGTTCTGCTGACCTACACAGCCATCACAATTTTTCTAATCAGCATGTTTGTGATTGCGCTGGCAGTTGCCTTAAGTACGGCTGGAATTGCCTTTCTTGCTCTCATATGTTTTCTGCTGGGAAATTGCTTCCTGCTCATTGGAGTCATTTTTGCTGGGCAGGAAATTCGCTTATCTCATCGGGCAATATGCTACGAAATCGATCGAATTAGCTCTTTGCATAAATTCTTTTGATTCCGCATTTTCATAGGCAAAGTCTTCACCAGACGGCTCTATGTTTAATTCGCTTAATTGCCCAAACGGTCAGCAGAAACAGGACGCAGCCTAATATGGCCACCAGCGTTTCCTGAATCTTGGGAAAGAGAACGACGATAAACCCTTGCCCTTTGATTAATGCAGAAAAGCTAGAAACGCAGAACGGCATAAGATATAGCCTGAAGGTTTGCCAAAAATCGGTTTTGCCATTCTCCCCAGAGGAAACGCTTAATACTAATGCTGTACCAATCACGGCACTAATTCCAATTGCATTAATCCAGATTTTTGGTGAAGGGTCAAAATAGAAATAAACAACTACAAGATACCAAATGAGGTAACACCAAAGAATTGCTTTATTTAACTTTAGTTGATAAAGATATTGAATCAACCCTTTCATACATCTATAGCAATTCTTTCATTGCACCTAACATTTGAAATTGCCGATTGCCAAGAAAGATTTTCTAGGCTGACAAGATTTTCTAGGCTAACAAGTTATGAAGAGAGAACCGCAACATCTTCTAAGGAGATGCGTTGATACCCGGCATCGGCAGGCGACACCACCGAGATAAAAACAAATGGCTCATCACCTGTGTTAATTACTCCATGCACACATCCGGTATGGGCAACGACAACATCCCCTGCGGCGATCGGCTTTGTCGTACCTGCTTCATCCAGATAATATGCGCCTTTCCCAGCCAAAATCGTCCAGGTATCTTGTCCGTTTGGGTGGATGTGGGGAGGAATTTCTTGACCCGCTTTAATGTACCAGGCAACAACGACAGCATTCTCAGATTCTGTGATGACTGAGCGAATCGGCTCCCCATCTGTTGGTTGAAAAAAGTCGGAACTGTTGAAAATTCGGGTCGTGGCCATATTTGCGCTCTATCGTTAAATAAGAACAGACCCCATGGATATAACCAAAGCGACCTGTGGTGACTCTCCAGGAGAGAATTCTCCCACCGATCGCTTTAATACATTGTCTAATTGGTAACTTTCTTCCCATTAAAACTTCACGACTTGGGCTTGTAGGTTGAAGAAACGTACAATTCCTTCAACTGTTTGGCATCCACGCCAGAAGGAGCATTCGTCAACAAACACCGCGCTTGCTGCGTTTTCGGGAACGCCATCACATCGCGAATCGACTCTTCCCCAGCAATCAGCATCACCAGCCGATCGACCCCATAAGCAATGCCCCCGTGGGGTGGCGTGCCGTACTCAAACGCATCCAGCAAGAAGCCAAACTTATTTCGCGCTTCTTCAGGAGACAGGCTGATTGCCTCAAACACCTGCTGCTGCAAGTCATGCTGATAAATTCGCAGACTGCCGCCCCCTACCTCAACGCCATTGAATACCAAATCATACGCTTTGGCGCGGGCTGTTTTCAGGTCATGGGCATCTTCCGGGAAGGGAGCCGTAAAGGGATGATGCAACGCCTCCAACCGCTTTTCATCAGCATTCCACTCAAACATCGGGAATTCCGTAATCCACAGCAAATTAATTTTATTGGAGTCAATCAATCCCAACTCTTTGGCGACGACTTGACGCAGACGATCGAGCGTTTTGTTCACCGTTGCCGTATCCCCTGCCCCAAATAGAAGCAAGTGACCCTCTGTGGCTCCTGTCCGCTTCAGGATTTCCTGCTTCTGTTCCTCGGTCAGATTATCCTTAATCGCGCCGATCGTATCAATTTCGCCACCTTCCCGCACTCGGATGTAGGCAAGTCCCTTCGCTCCTGCGTCTGTTGCTTCTTTAAACAAATCCCCACCGGGCTTAATCCGCACATTTGAGATCGCCGCATTGCCCCCCGGAATCGGCAGAATTTTCACAATTCCGCCCTTCTTCACCGCATCGGCAAACACCTTGAAGCCAGAGTCTTTCACCAGATCCGACACATTCACCAGTTCCAGGTCATACCGTGTATCCGGCTTATCGCAACCGTAGCGATCCATTGCCTCCTGATAGGTCATCTGCGGAAACGGGCGAGGAATTTCGATTCCCTTTACCTGCTTAAAAATATGGCAAACCAAGCCCTCATTCAGTTCCAAAATCTCCGCCTGATCCATGAAGCTCATCTCCATGTCCAGTTGGGTAAATTCGGGCTGGCGATCGGCACGCAAATCCTCATCCCGGAAGCAGCGGGCAATCTGATAGTAACGGTCGAAGCCTGACACCATCAGCAATTGCTTAAACAACTGGGGCGACTGCGGCAGGGCATAAAATTCACCCGGATTCACGCGGCTGGGAACTAAATAATCCCTTGCCCCTTCAGGAGTCGATCGCGTCAGGGTCGGCGTTTCCACCTCAATAAATCCGTGTTCATCTTCCAGGTAACGCCGGATCGCTTTAATGACCGCATGACGCAGCTGCAAATTTTGGCTCATGCGTTCCCGCCGCAAATCCAAATAGCGATACTTCAGGCGCAGATCCTCCCGCACTGCCTCCTCTTCCGCTGTAGAGACTTGGAATGGCATCTGTTTCCGTACCGCATTCAGCAATTCAATCTGGTCGGCATAAATTTCGACTTCGCCCGTCGGAATCCGGGGATTCAACGACTCCGGTGGACGCTGCGACACCCGCCCCACAATTTTCACCACATATTCGTTTCGCAGATCATCTGCAATGGCATAGGACTCTGGGGTACGTTCCGGATCGCTGACGATTTGGGCAATCCCCGTCCGATCGCGCAAATCGATAAAAATCACACCCCCATGATCACGGCGACGATCGACCCATCCAAACAGGGTGACTGTCTCTCCAACGTGTTCAGCTCGGAGTTGTCCGCAATAATGGGTACGCATAATCTAAAGACAAAAGTTAAAGAATGACAAACAAAACTTTTCTATTATCTAGCATCATGCGCCGTTTCGTGTGATCCCTTCAGCCCACCTTAACCATCCCAGATTGAGCACCACTAATCCGTAAGAAATTTTGCAATTCACCCATTTCCTACAGCTCAAGGCTAGAATCCAGGCTTGGGTGTGAGATAGCACTATGCTTTATGGGAAAAATTTGAGCAGCTCCAATTCCCTCCTTCCCTCCTTCCCACTCCCCATTCACTCAAAGGAAAACGAATGATCCTCACCACCCTCGAAGGCGTTCCTGGACGCAGAATTGTTCGGCATTATGGGCTTGTACAAGGCAGCACTATTCGCGCTAAGCACATCGGCAAAGATATTTTGGCGGGATTGCAAAACATTGTAGGTGGCGAATTAACGGGCTACACCGAGTTATTGCAAGAAGCGCGGCAAGAGTCAGTTAACCGCATGGTCAAGCAAGCCAACCAAATGGGAGCCAACGCGATCGTCAACGTCCGATTTGCCACCTCTTCAGTTGCTCAGGGTGCTGCCGAACTTTTAGCCTACGGAACCGCCGTCTTCGTAGAGTAGCAGCGGAGTAGAAATGGAAGTTCTAATTTTTCTTGCCTTGCTTGCTTTAGGGTATGGCGTTGGCACCCACCGTGAGCAGTCCCACTTTCGCCAATTGCAGCGCAGAGAATATCAATTGCGTAATCTATCTGTTGTCAGCTTTGGTGCCAAAGAAGCCCTACCCGACGACAGAGAAACAACCCTACTCGTGGGCAGCGTTGTCATCTCCTCAGATTATTTCAAAACCTTCGTCGCCAGCCTGATTAACCTAGTGGGCGGCCGTATCGGCGTATACGAAAACTTGCTAGAACGTGGACGACGAGAAGCCGTTTTGCGAATGAAGGAACAGGCGGTAGCATGGGGAGCCACCCAAGTTCTCAACGTCCGCATGGAAACTTCCAACATTAATAGTGAAACGAGACGCGGACTGGTATCGATCGAAATCATTGCCTATGGCACAGGCATCAAAGAAAAACGCTAAAGCCATCTGATCACTTGTGGGATGGGCATCTTGTCCGTCTAGACACCCATCTCACAAATGATTCAAACGCACCTCAACCCTTATTGCTTGGCTCAACCAGCTTTTCCCAGGCCGCCTTTGCCGCTTCCGAAAGCCGATCGCTAAACTCGGTTACTTCATGCACCAAGGCATTCCAGTTCTTTTCTGTCTCTTCTCGTAAACGTTCTGCCGATCGCTCAATCTCCTCTGGATCAAACAGCTTGTTTTGCTCGATCGACTCTCTCGCTTGCCGTATCAGCCTCAGGTAAGTATCACGGGTAAACTCGCCTGCTGTCTGGGTTTCGGTTTGGGCCCGTTTCCGAATCGCTTCAATCAACGCCTTCGTTTCCTGTTTCACCTCATCCGATTCACCCGCCATTTCTGATTCCACGATGGCATCTGTCTGAGAGCTAACTTCTACGATCGCAGATGTTTCTTCTGGAGTTGGTGTTTCCGGCGAATTAAACTCATTCATCAGAAGTCCTCCATTTCGGTTTACCTATACCCTAAAACAAATAAAGCTGTTCAGCCAGTCGAGCGATTTCTTCTTGCAGGGTTAGTTGATTCAGCCAGTGTGGAGGAATCCCTGCTTCGCCGTAGTAGGCTCCTGCAACCTGTCCACAAATGGCAGATGTGGTGTCGGCATCATTTCCCAGGTTGGTTGCAGTCAGGATTGCCTGCTCGTAAGTTTCTGTTGTCCAAAAACACCAGAGGGCTGCTTCCAGGCTTTCCACTACATAGCCCGTACCCTGAATTTCATGAATCGATTTATTGCGATATTCTCCCTTGAGAATGGCTTGAATCGCAGGAGATGTAACAATTTTTGGATCGCTATCAAATAAAATGCTGGGCTTACTTGCCCCGGTCAACGCTCGCAGTAGAATATCCCCCAACAGCCGACAGGCATCAATACATTCAACTGCACCATGCGTCGTTCGAGAACTTTCGGCCGAAAAGTGCAACACCCGATCGCGGTCTGGAGCATAAAACATCGGCACAGGGGCAAGCCGCATAATCGAGCCATTTCCAGCAGCATGGGGATCACTGGAACCACTGAAGGGATCGTGAGAAGACTTGTAGCGATGTAGGGACTCACTGGTGGTGTTGCCAATGTCAAAACATGTTCCGGTGCTGCTTAAATAGCCGTTGTCATACCAATCGCAGTAGCGGTTCATCTGGTCGATCGGGTCAAAGCCACCCACTTCCAGCAGGCTCGTCGCCAAGCAGAGTGCCATTGAGGTATCGTCCGTCCATTGCCCTGGTTGTAGCCCAAACGGCCCACCACCTACCATATCCGTGATCGGGGGAAAGGAACCCGGCGGTTGAAACTCAACGGTTGTCCCAACGGCATCCCCTGCTGCCAGTCCTAACAAACATCCGCGAAACCGCTCTATTTCTTGCATGGGTGCGATCGTAGATGAATACCGTCAATAGATATCAAATGAATATCAACATTAGACAAGGAAAACGACACTCCATCCTTGTTTTACGTGCTTCTATAGCAATTAAAGTCCAGATGAACCGGGCATCGCTGACCTTCTGCCAAGTTCCTGTTCAATCTGGAGCAGCTTTTCAATGCGGATCTGCGTGGACGGATGGGTTGAAAACAGATTGCCCATAAATTGTCCAGACAGCGAATTGATAATCAACAACGGCTCAAAGGACGGGTTCGCATTAAGCGGCATCCGTTGGGCCCCTGCCTGAAGTTTTTGGAGGGCACTCGCCAAAGCACGAGGGTTTCCGGTCATGCGGGCGGCTCCAGCATCGGCTTCAAATTCACGGGTGCGAGAAATCGCCATTTGGACGATCGTTGCGGCTAAGGGAGCTAAAAAGATGGCAAAGAGCAGACCGATCGGATTGCCACCTCCATCCCGACTCCGAGAACCCCCAAAAATCATGCCGTATTGCATCACCCGTGCAAAGTAGGTCACGGCTCCGGCGATCGTCGCTGCCACTGCCTGTGTCAACGTATCACGGTTTTTCACATGGCTCAATTCGTGGGCCAAGACCCCTTCTAGCTCTTGCTCATTCAGCAGGTTAACAATTCCCTGCGTTACAGCTACGGCCGCATGATTGGGATCGCGCCCCGTCGCAAAGGCATTTGCCCCTTGGCTAGGTACAACATACAGCTTGGGCATCGGTAAATCAGCCCGTCGGCAAAGCCGTTCTACCATTTCATAGATTTGGGGGGCTTGCTCTCGGCGAAGCGGTTGGGCACGATAGGCTGCCAGGGCAATTTTGTCTGATGAGTACCAGGAAAAGAAATTAGTAGCGGCTGCAATCACTAGCCCAATCAGTGCCCCACCCGTTCCACCAATCCAGTAGCCAATGCCAACTAAGATTCCACTGAGCAACCCCAGTAGCGCAACAGTTTTGATTTGGTTCATTGGTTGAATTCCTTTTGTGAAGCTGCTCTCGCCCGATCGCCCTTTCCATGACAGCCAATAGACGATAGTTAGAGACAGCGCAAGCGTTTATTTTTTACTCAAATTCTACCGAGTTCAACCCAATTCTCAAATGGTAACAGTCCGGCAATCAGGTACGGATTCGCCTACTTCACCGTCTCAAGGTACTGCTCATCCATCAAAAACATTCCCCTGGAAAACCGTACCCCCCAACCTCCTGGACGACGATCGATGACCACACCCTCTTCACCCACCCGCACCACATTTGGGGGGCGCAACATAGGCATTGGTTCAGCCGTTTTAACGTAGGGCGGAAGGGCAACAATGCGAACCCGATCGCCAATGGAAAACTCTTTATCAGACATCGGTATCACCCGCTCTCATACCATCCTGAATTTACCATTGTTTTGCTGAAGTGATTGGGCAGGCAAGATGCCCACCCGACAAGAATTTCAACTGATGGAGGGATAGTTCTGCCCTAGGGAACCTGCCAAATGCGTTGGTGATATTTTTCCGGTTCTGCATAGGGATCAACTGCACTGTGGCTGTGCCCATGAGCGTGATCAGGGCTGTGGGAATGGCCATGATCGTGAGCATGATCAGGGCTGTGGGAATGATCAGGGCTGTGGGAATGGCCATGATCGTGGGCGTGGTTAGGGGAATGATCGTGGGCATGATGGGCTGCATCCCCGATCGCCGCCAACCGGAATTTGCACAGTTCACAGTTCATCTGCACCTGCCCTAAGTGAGTTTCAATTTCTCGATCGCGCAAGATTTGAAACAGGTGGGGATGCAGGCCCATTTCGGGCAAGCAAATCATGGAAATGTCTGGATGTTGTTCTTGCTGTTGGGCGGTGATGTTGAAAATTTTCTTCACCAATGCCCCCGTAAACAAAAAATGGGGCAAAACGATGATCCGCTTGGGCTGATAAAGACGGGCCCGCCGGAAGCCTTCTTCAAGCCGAGGGTGGGTAATGCCAATGAAACAGGTTTCCACCGTTTGATACCCGCTGCCTTCCCAAACCATTCGCGCCAGCTTAAACACATCTCCATTAGCATCCGGATCACTTGACCCGCGCCCCACAAACAGCAGAACGGTTTCCTCACGGGAAATGCCATGGGGATTCCACTGAGGTCGATCGAGTTCTGCAAGGCGGGTATACCATAGCTCTAGAATGCCAGGGGTAATGCCAAAATGCCGTCCGTAGTGGAATCTGATGTGGGGATGGCGTTTTTTAGCGCGATCGAGTTCATTGGTGACATCAAATTTGTTATGCCGTGCGGCAAAAAGCAAGATGGGCAGAGCCGACAGTTCGGAGTAACCCTGCTCAACGCATTGATCAACCCCCTGTTGGATGGATGGCTCCGTCAGTTCCAGGAAGCAGGGAATCACGGGGCGTGAAGTGTCGAAGGTTTGGTAAGCGGCTGCAAAGTCCAGCAAACCCTGCCGTCCGTCGGCATCTCGACTGCCGTGACCAATGAGTAATAAAGGACGCTGGAGGGGAAGAGGTGGCAGGACGATCGACTTGGTTTCTGGGCGATCGATTTGGGTAGTTGAGACTTCGATCAGCGTGTTGAGGTTCGCTGATGGAGGTTGAATAGAGCGGTCTTGAGAAATGGTCATGCAGTTAACGGACTCCTTTCCTGTGAATCGCAGGAAATAGAGTGAATAAGCAGTAAGTTGGCGTTCTGGCTGAGGAGAGCAAAATTTTCTCCAATCACAGTTGCGGCACAGCGTCGGACTTTCACCGAGCTTTCCCAACTTCACTACTGTTCACATTTGCCCTGTCATCTTAGCCGATCGGATGTTCTTGATGTAATACATGGTGGGGGGATTAAAGCTTAAGATCCCACTGGGTCACAGCGAATTTCTACCAAAAACCCATCTGGATCGTAGAAATAAACACCGCGTCCGGTTGGGCGAGTGACGGGGCCGTGGGCGATTGTAATTTTGTTTTGCAGCAAGATGTCAACGGCTTGGTCAAACGATTCGGGGGCAATGTCAAAGGCTAAATGACCTGCGCGGGTAAATTCGCGATCGGGATCTGGGTCAGGCGGTGCTAAATTTGGTTTCCAAAACAAGTCAATAATGGTGCCGTCTGGTGTCGCAAAATTGGCCACTTCGCCTGCTTCAAACTGTTTTCTCAACGTTTCAGGCACTTCATCCCCCCGCAACTCGCGCAGCCCCAAAAGCTGACCATAAAAATTGCGCGATGCCGCCATGTCCTGTACGTGCAAGGCAATATGATGTACTTTCCGCAGCAGACCAGCCGTTAAGCAAGGCTGAGAGGGTTTGAGAGAAGAAGTCATGATCAAACGGTTGAATGCTTATACGAATGCAGTTAAGCGGGCTGCATACCCTGAGAATAGCATTGAGGATTGCGAGGAAACCGCTAGCTGTAATCTAAGTTTTAACCGAAGTTTTAACCTAAGCTTTAACCAAACTTTAAGTCTGCTCAAATTTTTGGTAAGCGATCGGCTATTCTCGGCTGAATTGCCAAAGTTGCCGCAAACAAAAGGCTAACCTGGGAAGGATATTTAAACAGCAATAAAAAATCAGGTGCCTATGGAAGGAATTTATTGGAGCATTCGTGCAGCTTTTACGAATGTCTATAGCGGTTGGATTCTTTGGAATCTATTTCTAGCTTTTATTCCCCTGGCTCTCAGTGTTTGGCTGTATCGAAGCCAAGTTAAATCTCGATCGCTCCTTTGGTGGGCTGGGTTTGCTGTTTTTATTGCATTTTTGCCAAATGCACCCTATTTACTGACCGATATTATTCATCTGATTCGTGGCACTCGCTATGTTGCCACCTGGGTCATTGCCCTGTTTTTCTTTCCCTTGCATATGGCTGCCATTTTGCTAGGGTTTGAGGCATACGTGGTGAGTTTAATCAATCAAGCTTTTTACCTGAAGCGCATTGGCTTGCAACACCTGACCCTCTGGACAGAACTGCTAACCCATGGACTCTGTGCGATCGGTATCTACTTGGGGCGGTTTCACCGCTTCAATAGCTGGGATCTCGTCACCGATCCAGACATGGTTGTGGTGAATACGCTTAACGACCTGACGAGTAAGCG
>PVWD01000459.1 GCA_003003615.1 filamentous cyanobacterium CCP2
CATCGGTTGTCGGATGTGGATGTGGATGGCAACGGCAATATTTATGTGAGTCAGTCGAATATTGGCTTAGAAAGCTATCAGCCTAATGGCGATCGAAATTGGGTGCTGTATGGCTTGCATTTTCAGGATATTGCTGATGTTGATCCGGTTTCAGACGGGGTGGATGTGTACACGAAAGAAGAGCGGTTTGCGATGGATTATGACCAACCAGCAGGACAAGAATGGGAATATGTCGCCCATACTATTAATCCATTCAAATATCCGCAGGATACCCGCCTACATATTGATGCCCATGAAACCTTTGTGCGCCGGATTCAGGGACAAAAGTTCATGTACTTGAGTAACAGTGCCGCCACCTATTTACAAGCATTCCGATTTAATGAAACCACCGATGGCGAAATTGTGATTCCTTCTACTATGCTGACTAAACGAACCGATCGCGACACCAATCAGGTGATTGAAGGCGATTGGATTTCGCATCAGCCGCAGGTGAACCGCTCCTGGATTTGGATAGATGCCAACGGCAATGGAGCCTTTGATGCTGGGGAGTTTGAGGTGGCTCCGATGGCAGATAACCCTTACGTTTGGGCGTGGTGGGTAGACAGTGAGGGTGGCGTTTGGAAAGGAACCCGCGAAGAGGGAATTCAGTACTTCCCTTTGCAGGGGCTAGATGCACACGGCAACCCGCTTTATTCCTACGACACAATGCAACTGATCGCGAACCCTGCCCCATTTATGCAAGAAGATTATCCAGGCGATGTGAACCGGATTGAATATTACCCTGAAACAGACACCCTATATCTAAGCGGCTTTAATTCTACAGCCTACCGCAACCCCAATACAGTGGGCTTAATTGGTCGAGTGGTGGCCCGTTATGATAACTGGAGCCAGGGAAACCGTATCCCTCGCTGGGAAATTGCTGTACCGTTTGATATGGGAAGTGATCCGCCGATTCATCCGAAATCCATGTCTGTTGCGGGAAATTATCTATTCATTGTGGAGTCCTATTCACAGAATGTATATGTGTATGAGGTGGATTCAGGGGAGCGTGTGGGAATGCTGCAACCTGATCCGGCGATCGTGGGTGAGGAGTTGGGTTTGGTGGATATTTTGCAAGGGATTCGGGCTTATCAACGCAGGAATGGCGAATATCTGGTTTTTGTGGAGGAAGATCGGGATGGCAAGGTGATTATGTACCGGATGAGGGAGGGATGAAGGGAGCATCCCATTGATGCAAATGGATTGATACCGTAGCGCAGGCATCTTGCCTGCCAGTGAATGATTTATCATGCAAAGGTCAAACCGGAATACATCTTAATGCAAATGAATTGATTACCGTAGCGCAGGCATCTTGCCTGCCAGTGAGCGATTTACCCTGCAAAGGACAAACTGGGATACACCAGGCTGAAAGGACGGGCAAGATGCCCATCCCACAAGAATATGGCTGACAGGCAAGATGCCCATCCCACAAGAAATTTCCCCCTACCGCACTAAGACCGTCATATATTTTCCAGAGGCAAAGGGAGCCGGAATGATGGGGGTAAATTGTACCCGATCGGTTGCCAGTCGCCGCACGTAGAATTCGTTCATGGTAAAAACCACCTGATCTCGCGTGCCGATAATCCAAATTTGTACCCGGTCGTCTTGGGTGACGGGTAGCAGTTCGTTGAACTCGGAAGACATATTTAATTCCTCGCTGATGAATTGGAGAAGAAAGGGAAGAAAAGCTTAAGGCGTGGGGATTGTTCCTTGGAAAAGCTTCTTTTGAAACCGTCCCCAAACTTCTTCATGCATCAGCGAGGCTCCCGATCGCAGATTAATGATCTACAATCAAACAGCCTTGCACTCTGCCCATATCAGAGAGTTAGGTTAGCTGGTTAGGGTTGTTGTCGGCTTCCCTAATCAGCGTTACACCTCACCTTAAGCCGGTTTTGCGTGTGACTGGCTCCTTCGTAGAAAAAACCAGCATCGCATCAGCATAAAGGAAATGCTGGTGTAAGACAAGCGTGTTGGAATACTTTTTTAGCGATCGGCTAAAAGTTTTTGGGAATGACCTTACCCGCCAACCCTTATCCTGATTTCCACCCAGCCCGATCGCCCCGTTAGGGATACAAATGATACAAGCCTCTCTGAGGAGAATCACAAAAAAAATTTTGGGGGGGTGATATGAAATTTGAAAACGGTGGGTAAGTTATTTTCAGGAGTTAGAAATCCACACACAAATCCCGCAACTCAAGGAGATACATCCATGAAATCTGAATTTAAGGCAAAGTTCCTTCAGCACATGATCCGCCGCAACAAGTCTGAGAAGGGCTTCACGCTGATTGAACTGTTGGTTGTTATCATCATCATCGGTATTCTGGCTGCGATCGCTCTGCCTTCCTTCCTGAACCAGGCTGCAAAAGCCAAGCAATCTGAAGCTAAGAGCTATGTTGGTTCCGTCAACCGCGCTCAACAAGCTTACCGGATTGAGAACAATGTGTTTGCACCCGATTTTGACAAGCTTGAAGTTGGTTTACCAGACACAACCAATAGCTATGAATACGACATTCCATCTGCTGACGCTGAGAAGGGAATTGTTGGTGCTAAGTCATTAGATGCCAAAGGACTGAAATCCTACTCTGGTGGTGTATTCATTAATGCTGATGGTCAAACCCGTGCTGTCACTTGTGAAGCAGATGCAGTAGGCGATACTGTTGTTGCTCCCACTGATGGAGAAACCTGTGCTGGTGGTTGGAAGAAGCTGTAACGATCGTTTAGCTTGTTTTGTCTGACTGATACAATTCGATTTGAATGACCAGGTGGGGTTTCCTGCCTGGTAATTTTTTTGACATAAAAACCGTTATGGAACCGATCGGGGTTTTGGGGAGAAGGCGATCGGGGTTTTTGGGAAAAGGCGTTTGATGGGACATGCCCCTACATTGCTGGGATTTTAGACTACCGATAAACACTCCTGTAAGGGCATTTCGCGAAATGCCCCTACCCAATCCGTTGTCTTACTTTAGGGAAATGGTATAACCTGTGTCATTGTTCTACTTAGACATCGACAATCAAGAATTCGATCGCCTGTGATCCCCTAAAAAATCTCCCGCCGCCAGAATCGCTCCGCCAATAATTAAAACGCAAGATATCGCCAGCATCCAGGTTGCAGTGGCCAGCCCCGTACTGACCAGAATCATCGTCGATAAAAGCGGAGCCAAATAAGACAAAGCTCCTAAAACCTTGATGTTGCCATGCTTTACGCCATAATCCCACGTAAAGAAAGCCAAACCCACCGGCCCCAAGCCCAAACAAAGAATGGCGACCCACTGCCAGCCGATCGGCCATACCGTTTGCTCAAACAACCCATGACACAACCACGCCAAAATCGCCGTTGCCCCACAAAACCCGCCCACCGCATCCGTGGGAATTGAACCAAACCGTCGAGACAAAACCGAATAGCTTGACCACGTAACCGCGCAAATCAGAGCCGCCAAATACCCGATCGTATAC
>PVWD01000135.1 GCA_003003615.1 filamentous cyanobacterium CCP2
GTTGAATCTAATAGGTATGATTAAAGCCAGAATCAAGGACAGTAGCAGAGAGACTATCACATTGGCCCGTGAGACATGGTGACAGTTGTTTTAATCTTTAATATTTTGTTGGCGTTGCTGTGCTTGTATGTTGCTTGGCAGGTTTGTCGGCTGCGGACTGCTCTGGCAAATATTGCGGATGCGCTAATTATCGCAGAACAGACAACGCACCAAGTCTTCTGTCAGGCTCCTCAGTGCATTTCTAGACGGCAGATGGGCGCGTATCAACTTCGTCAAGACTATCAGCAACTAACGTTACAAATGCAAAAAATGCAGCAGGTTTTAGCGTTGTTAGGCTTGGGACAGTTAATGTTCCAGCGATACCGACGAAATCGCCCTGTGCAACGATCGTCTTTTTATACCGCCGCTCATGCAACTGATCGCAGGAATTGAGGCTGTAGCCCTTGCAAACAGGTTTTCCTAATTCATCTTCTGACGATTCCGGGAGCAACGCGCTTTAATACATTGGAACAGCACAAAGTAGGGTTTACTAATTGGTAAGTTTGATCAGTACTGTTAAGGGTTTTGGCAATGTCAGATAATCGCTCTGGGTCTTCAGGTTTTTTTATTGGCGGAATGATGGTTGGGGCTGTGATTGGGGTTGTTGCCGGAGTGTTGGCGGCACCGAAGTCAGGACGGGAAACGCGACAACTGCTCAAGAAATCTGCTGATGCCCTGCCAGAAATCGCTGAAGATCTTTCGTCAAGTATGCAATTACAGGCCGATCGCCTCTCGGAAACGGCACTGCGAAATTGGGATGGTACACTAACTCGGTTACGAGATTCGATCGCAGCAGGGCTGGAAGCCTCTCAACGCAAGCGACAAGAGCTTGAAACCACTGAAACAATGGTGGCGACCGAATCTCGACCTCCTGTTAATGATTCCAGTACGAGGTGAGCAAAGGTTTGTGGTTGATCCTCTGTTTTGGCTAGGTTTATCCATTCTTTTGGTGGCTGTCAGTTTAACGGCTGTCCTGGTGGCTGCGTTGCCTGCCATCAGAGAATTATCGAGGGCTGCCCGCAGTGCCGAAAAGTTGTTTGACACCCTAAACCGGGAACTACCGCCTACATTGGAATCAATTCGGTTGACAGGCATGGAAATTACTGACCTCACCGATGACCTGAGCGAAGGTGTACAAAATGCAGGACGGGTCGTGCAGCAGCTTGATCAAAGTATTACAGGAGTCAGACGGCAGGCTAAACAGGCACAAGTCGCTACACGCAGTCTCTTTGCTGGGTTCAAAGCTGCCTGGAAAACCCTAAATCGTCCCGCACCTTCCCGGCGTGTTCGTGATGCTCAACCAATGCAGCGCGGCATCGCTTCAGATCGCAATGCCCTTACTTCAGACCCCAGAGAACCCCTCAACGAGCTACCCGATCGCTTCCCAACCAATAACCGATCGTCCTTCGAGGGAAACTATGAGTCTGATTTTGAAGCTGAAGAAGAATACTCTGCCTACAATCCAGATTTTTATCGTCAAGGCAAATATCCGGAGCAATACTTAGACCAGCCAACTAGCTCCTCCAACATGGATGGGGATGGCAACAAATGAGAAAAGCCTTGTGCGACGACCCAAGTCCTTCAGTTTTTCTGCAATAGCGACAAGGCAAAAATCCAGATGCAGGGAGATCGCATGGTATCCTCCCAGCAAAATGATGTATCAAGTCAGAAAGCGCGTAAGTCCTAGTGGAGCGATCGGCAAGCCTCGCGCCTCACTCCCTCACTCCTCACTTTCCATATTGACGGTTTCACTCTCCACTCTCTACTATGATTAATATTAGATTTAAGTAAATAAATGTAAAGAATCAAGTGCAGATTCTTAGCGTTTGTATCATTTAGCAAAAGAATGGTTCGGATCAACAATGCTAAATTTTCGCTCGGACAGACTTTTCAGCCTCATTGTCGCCTTCTCAATGGCATTGTTTACTTGGGCAATTGCCCCTGATGCCCAGGCATACAATAATCCTGAGCTTTTGCCCAACTACTTTACGCCTGTCATTGACCTTGCAGATTCCCTCACCGACATTCAACAGAAAGACTTGGAAAAGCAACTGACGGATTTTGAGTCTGAGACGGGCTGGAAATTAAGAGTGTTGACCCAATTCGATCGCACCCCAGGTCGTGCGGTTAAGGAATTTTGGGGCTTGGACGATCGGAGTGTCATGCTGGTGGCTGACCCTAGAGGCGGCAATTTACTGAACTTCAGCGTAGGGGATGACTTGTTTGATTTGTTGCCCCGCACATTTTGGATCGAGCTTCAAACACGCTACGGAAATCAGTTTTTTGTTCGAGAGAACGGTGAGGATATTTCCATCCTGAGTGCCCTGGAGTCGCTGAAGGGTTGCCTGCGGCAGGGAGGATGCCAAGTTGTGCCGGGGCTTCCCAGAGAGCAATGGATTCTGACGCTAATTACCTCGGTTGTGGGTGGATTAGTCTTTGGTTTTGCGGCCCAACCCCGTGAGGCAGGCAAATTCTTTTCATGGCAGTGGGCCCTGATTTTCTCGCCGCTGTGGGGCATTTTGTTTATTGCCTTTGGAGTGGGGCCAGTTGTCACTCGTACTGCTGAATGGCTGCCGCTGGTTCGCAATATTGCTGGCTTTGTCCTGGGGGCACTGGTGGCGTTTTTATCTCCACTGCTGAACACTTCGTCAACTTCTGAAACATAAACTTCCGAAGCAAAAAGTTTGGCATTGCGGCAAATTTTAATTAAAATCCTGGCTGAATTTTGAATGGGGCGCGAAATTTCGCGTCTCTTTTGCGTTTGGGTGGCAAAATTAACGTAGTCCAATAGCGATCGGGTGATGATGGAGTGGCATGTGACCGATGCTCAAAGTTTGAGAATTATTGATAGCGAGATTGGCGATCACTCATTTTCCCCATCGGAGTATGAACTTGTTCGCCGCGTTATCTATGCAACAGCAGACTTTGAGTACAAATCCTTAATTCGATTTTCTGACCAAGCATTGCAGGCAGGGGCGGCGGCCCTAGCAGCTCGCAGTACCATTATTGTCGATGTGCCAATGGTGCAGGTCGGCATTGCCCCAACCATTCAAAACACCTTTGCCAATCCGGTGTATTGCAGCATGGAAGCGTTGACCCGCCCTCAGCGAGAGAAAACAAAAGCTGCTTGGGGAATTGTCACCCTGGCTCACCGCTACCCAGAAGGAATTTTTGTCATTGGTCAATCTCAAACGGCCCTGACTGCCCTCGTTGAACTGATTGAGGCGGAAGAAATTAAACCGGCCCTTGTGATTGGGACTCCAGCGGGCTTTGTTGGCGTGGATGTCGCTGTAGAGCGGTTGAAGGATTCCCTTATTCCGCATATTCGCATTGAAGGGCGGAAGGGCAGTGCAGTGGTGGCGGCGGCGATCGTCAATGGCTTAGTTGATTTGGCGTGGCAAGCCTACGGACAAGAAGGCAGCAGACTGGGGTAGGGGCGAAAGGCAGAAGCGCGTCTTTATTCCTTCAGTCCCTCGAGCGCCTTTGCACAATCTTCCACTGAAATCCGTTGTTCCATTGCCATAACAAGAGCTTCATAGGCATTCCAATGGGTTTGAAGCAGGGACTTTGCCTGAAAAAGGGCCCACTTTTCTTTTTGTTCTCCTTCGGCGATCGGGCGTTGGGTTTGTCTCCAGAGCAGGCGGAATGCTTGGCGATCGTCTTCTCCTCCTTCAGGGGTGTCATAGACCAGGGATTCGGCAGCAATTCCTGCCATGAGGACGGTACAGTAGCGATCGAATAGCTGAGCCGGAAGCTTGCCTTGCTGCGCGGCCTGTTCAAGCTCCTGGGAACCAAAGCTAACCCCACCTAACCCCGGTTGCCCTTGGCGGAAAGCTTCCCACGCACTGAGGGTGTAGCCCGTCACCGGAATTTCCAGCAAGTGCGCTGCCAAAAAGTGTCCGGCCTCATGTCGAACGATACGGGCCCGATGGGCAGAAGAAAATTGGTTAAACCAATCAATCACCAGGGTGCCAGCTTTGCCCTGCAACCCAAGCGTATCAACTGTTAGAAAACACAGGATACCAAAAGTGGCGACGGCCGGAACCGCAGGCGACAAATGCACAAAGGGCCCCAACAGGCTCATCATTACCAACACAAAAATTGTGATTGCTGTCAGGTTAAGGGTTGTTTGGTTCATCAGATTCAGAGGTCAGGGTTCTGGCTCGGTAGAAAGTTTCTAAGCTATGACGATCGCCCACAAACCGCCAATGCCAGGGTTCGTAGCTTACCCCTTGGGCGTTATCCTCTGGAAAAGACAGTTCAAAACTATAGTAGGCTGCATTTTCCTGAAGCCATTCATAGGCTGGGGTGCTTTCAAAGCTGACCCTTAGATCGGCATCGGGATAATATCCATCCCCCACATCAATGGCATAGCCCGTATGGTGTTCGCTATAACCCGGAGGCGCACTCACCTCAGCTCGAATGGTGGCTTGTTGACCGCGTGCCGCTTTGACATCAAAGAAAACGCTCTCCTGTTGATCAAGCGATCGAAAACCAGAGAGAGGAGAAATTCTAACCCCATCTGCCCTGGCCGCATCCACCATTGCCAAGAACTGCTCAGCAGCAGCCCGTCTTAAAGTGATGTTTCCATCCGGAGAAACAGGCTCCAATTCGGCGGCTGGGGCTTCTTCATAGGAAAAATGATTGAACAGTTGCGTCGAAGCTTCAGAGTCTGTTGTCTCTGGTTCTGGAGATGGCTCAACGATCGGCTCAGTAACACCTGACTCAGTAACGGCATCAGAAACAGCAGATTCAGAGGTTTCTATACGGTCAGCCAAAAAGCCATCACCCTGTATTTGCATCCAGATGAACGGCAAGAGGATCGCTATCAGCAGCCCCACTCCAGCCAAACCCAAAAATGTAACCGATCGCCTGGAGCGGCTATTTACCTTGCGAAGGGGCTGTTCTCGGACGGCCTCTGGAATATCTCGCACTGGAGCTGACGAAAATTCAGACAGCTTCTCCGATGAAATTGATAGTTCTTTGGGAGCTTGGGGCAGACCTACATTATCCACAAGCAACTCCTCCAACGCGCTTAATCGCCACCTGGATAATTGTAGCGGAGGCGGTTGATTGTGACAGAAGTTCCCGTCAGCCGAATTCAAGACAAGAATGTTAACGTGAGAGGCAGCTTACCCACTCTCGTACAGACGCGAAATTTTGCATCTCTCCCCCCACTCCCTGCCAAAATGCCTGGACTAGGAAACCTTCTCACCCTCTATATCCCGCTAATTGGCTGGATTACGCTGGGATTGGTGTTGGGGCGCGTTTTGCCCCGGAAGGTTCCGGAGCAGCTTGGAAAATTTTTGTTTTGGGTGGGTGTGCCTGCCAGCATCATGATTTTTCTGCGACAGGCAGATTTGTCGGCTTCAGTATGGCTAGCTCCTCTGGTGAGCTGGATTGCGGTATTGCTAGGAGCGGTGCTGGCGGTGCTGTGGATTAAAGGGCAAGTTTATTTGGCGATCGTGGCTTCTCCTCCTCCTGTGCAGGCTTCTCAACAGCAACCCTCAACGTTAAAACGTAGCCTCATTCACTGGCTTGCCCCTCAGCAACTCCGTCGTAGACCCACTCAGGGCAGTTTTTTACTGTCAACAATGGTTGGCAATACGGGATACTTAGGCTATCCAGTAACGTTGACGTTGGTTGGGCAGCAATATTTTGGTTGGGCCGTTTTTTATGACACGTTGGGTAGCACCTTAGCCGCCTATGGGTTGGGCGTTGTGCTGGCAGCCTATTTTGGCATGAAGTCCAGCCGGGGTAGAGAACTGCTCATTGCCCTGGTTAAGAATCCGGCATTGTGGAGTTTTTGGATAGGATTGGGGCTGCGAACCGTACCGCTTCCTCAAGGACTGGAACTGGGATTGCAGGGTATCGCCTGGGTTGTGATTGGGCTGTCGCTGCTGCTGTTAGGAATGCGTTTAAGCCAAATTACATCCTGGCAAAATGTTCAACAAGCATCCGCAGGACTGAGTATCAAGATGATCCTGGTTCCGTTCATTGTTGGCTACGGCTTGCGGTTTCTAGGAATGACAGGTTCGCCCCATTTAGTGTTGGTGCTGCAAATGGCCATGCCGCCTGCGTTTGCCACCTTAGTGATTGCAGAAGCCTATGACCTCGATCGCGAACTCACCGTAACGACTTTGGCGATCGGTTCAGTCATGATTCTCCTAACCTTGCCGCTCTGGTTGTGGCTGTTTGGATAACGGCTGCTCGCATAATCAGTGATTCAGGCAAAAACGATCGGCTTTTACCCCACCCAATTAACATCACCATCGGATGAACCCACAGAGGGCAAGGGTTTGGCAATGGGAGCTTCCCGACGGACAAACGTTTTGCTATCAGCAGATGCCGTGACTGACGATCGTTCTGGTGGGACAGTTGTTTTTGAAGCACGAGACAGAGGGGGCGTAGGAAACGGTGCAGACTGAATCTTTTGGGATGCCGCAACCGCTTGGCGAACCGTTCGACGTTCCGGTTCAACGACCTTTGCCACAATCCATTCGATCGTCTGCTCCTTGAGCCATCCCCGTGCCACAACAATTTCACCAAACCGCATTCCTGTTGCCTGCTGATCGTTTAGAATGACGCTGACCTGGTCATGGGTCAACAAGCCCGCTTCTACTAAATATCCTCCCAATCGTTTGAGGGGGGAAGCAGCAGCAGGAGAAGCCTGAGGAAGATTGGGTAAGTGTTGCATAAATGTTTCCTGGGATTCAAACAGGTGAGCATCGAATACGAAGGAATGCTCACAGCGGCAAAAGAGATTAAAATCATGCTCCTGCCTGAACCACCAGGCAAGAGATTCGTTATCTAAAGCTGAATATAAACAGGGAAGCTAGCGATCGTTGGATGCACTGATTCGCTTGTATTCAGATCAGTATAGCAACTGAGATGGTGTTAACCACAGGCGTTAGATTGATCAAGTTTTGATAAAGCTACATTTTTACTCAGTATTTTTACTGAAAGCACGGCTTGTTTTCCTTGAATTATTCTTCCCTGCCAAAGGCGGAGAGATACTGTTCTGACACCGATCGCGTTACCTCTTCGATCGATCTGGGCACTACTGAATACAAGCAAACATCAGTAAATTCTTGAACCCGTGCGTTTTTCCTCAGTTTGGGTACGTCTGACCCTTTTGTTTCTGCTGGGCGTTCTCCTGTTTTTGGGCTTCACCGACTGGCGGCAAAGTTCAGCCAATCAGCAACCCTCTGCCATAACCCTGGCTCCGTTACCGCAAGACCCCTTCATTCAGGTGTATTTCAACCAATCGCAGTCTGCTTCCTATACCGATCCCTACCGGCAGCAAACCCGATCGGGGGATGATTTGGAGCAGGTAATTATCGAGGCGATTCGATCGGCAAAATCATCGGTTGATGTGGCAGTCCAGGAACTAAATTTGCCGCAGATCGCCCAGGCGTTGGTGGAGCAAAAACAGGCGGGTGTGCGGGTGCGGGTGGTTTTGGAAAATAATTACAGCCGTCCGATGAGCGGTTTGTCTGCTACAGAAGTGGCTCAGTTAGACGATCGCACCCGCCGCAAATATGAAGAGTTTGTGCAGTTGGTCGATCGAGATGGTGATGGTCAGCTTTCCCAGGCTGAAGTCAATCAGGGAGATGCATTGGTGATACTTCGCAATGCCCAGATTCCGTTCCTTGATGACACCGCAGATGGTTCTAAGGGAAGTGGACTCATGCATCACAAATTTGTCCTGATTGACGACACAACGCTAATCATGGGTTCAGCGAATTTTACCCTATCTGACATTCACGGGGATTTTGGCTTTCCTGACAGTCGTGGTAACGCCAATCATTTACTCCGAATTACCAGTCCGGCGATCGTCAAGCTCTTTCGCGATGAATTTAACCTGATGTGGGGGGATGGCGTGGGGGGACAACCCGATAGTTTATTTGGATTGCAGAAACCCTATCGATCGCCGCAAACCATTTCCCTCACCAATCATTCTTCTATCACCCTTCAGTTTTCCCCCACTTCCAGTCGGTTGCCTTGGGAAGACAGCACAAATGGCTTAATTGGTCGCACGTTGAGTCAAGCCGATCGATCTGTAGACCTGATGCTGTTTGTTTTTACAGAGCAAAACCTGACAAACGTACTGGAAACCCATCACCAACGCGGAGTCCCCATTCGTGCCCTAATTGATTCTAGTTTCGCCTACCGGGACTACAGCGAAGCCCTAGACATGATGGGGGTTGCCATGCCCAATAATCAATGCCGCTACGGGGAAAACAATCGTCCCTGGAACCGACCGATCGCTTCGGTAGGGGTTCCTGATTTGCCTCAAGGGGATCTGCTGCATCATAAAGTGGGTGTGCTGGATAGCCGAATTGTGATTACCGGCTCCCATAACTGGAGTGCTGCTGCCAACGAAAAAAACGATGAAAATTTGCTAGTGATTAATAACCCGATCGTCGCAGCCCACTTTCAGCGAGAATTCGATCGGCTCTACAGTAACGCCATTCTGGGGCTACCCGTCCGCATTCAGGAAAAAATCCAGCAACAGCAGGCTCGCTGCGCGTCTTAGGACTTTGGATTTAATAACCTGTATCGTCTTCTGCTCTGTTGACTGGACAAGCAAGATGCCCACCCCACAAGAATGGCAGTCTATTAGTCTATCCCTTAGACAGGCTCCAATTCGATCGCATCCATTTTTGGGTTTCAACAATTCCCAATGATTCTGACCTGACTCATCCGTTGCCGCTAATCTTAAGAGAAATGCGGCAGGAACCCTGTCCAGTAGATGTGAATGCTAGACTGACAACGCAACAGCACAGAGCAGATGTATTGCAGGTTTCAAGCCGACTTTACATTGTTTGCAAATCTTTGCAAATTTAATCTCTGGTCTGCGAATCGCGTGCTTGTTTATTCATCCAGAAGTTTACGGTAAGGAGCTTTGACTATGACCGTCAAAGTGGGTATCAATGGTTTTGGTCGCATCGGGCGACTGGTATTTCGGATTGGGTCAAAAAACCCCAATATTGAATTTGTTGGCGTGAATGATCTGGTTCCGCCAGATAATTTGGCATATCTTCTCAAATACGACTCTACCCACGGCCCCTATCACGGCACGATCGAGGCCAAAGAAGATGGCTTTGTGGTAGATGGTCGGTTTGTGCCCTGTATGTCGGTTCGCAATCCTGAAGAGTTGCCCTGGGGCAAACTGGGTGCCGATTATGTCGTAGAATCGACCGGATTATTTACTACCTATGACGGAGCTGCCAAGCATTTGCAGGCAGGAGCCAAACGGGTAATGATTTCTGCCCCCACGAAAGATCCCGACAAGGTTCCCACCTTCGTTGTGGGTGTGAATCATCAAAACTTTGATGCAGCTAAAGATACGATCGTCTCGAATGCAAGCTGTACAACGAATTGCCTGGCTCCGATCGCCAAGGTGATTGACGACAATTTTGGACTGGCAGAAGGCTTAATGACCACCGTTCACGCCATGACCGCCACTCAACCAACGGTGGATGGCCCCAGTAAAAAAGACTGGCGAGGGGGACGGGGTGCCGCTCAAAACATTATTCCTTCTTCTACCGGAGCAGCCAAGGCTGTGGCACTGGTACTCCCTAACCTGAAGGGCAAGCTCACCGGAATGGCCTTCCGCGTGGGAACTCCGGATGTTTCTGTGGTAGACCTCACCTTCAAAACCGAAAAATCCACCAGCTATCAAGAAATCTGCGCTGCCATGAAAGCGGCAGCAGAAGGCGAAATGGCCGGGATTTTGGGCTACACCGAAGAAGAACTGGTGTCAATGGATTTCCGCACCGATGCTCGTTCCAGCATTTTTGATGCCAAGGCAGGCATGGAACTCAACTCCAACTTCTTCAAAGTCGTCGCCTGGTATGACAATGAATGGGGTTATTCCAATCGGGTGATTGATTTGATCCTGGAAATGGCAGGGAAGGAAGGGATGCTTTAGGAGCGATCGACGATCGGGGTGATGGGTAATGGGTAATCGGCTGTTGGTAATAGGTCTTGGAGGTATACGGGAAAATAGCGTACCCGGTTGGAGCGCACAGCATGCGTCCTTACAAATTCCTCAGGTCGTTGGAGATCACCCATTACCCACATCACTCATCACCCATCACTCATCACCCATCACCCACTATCCAACCCACTCCCCATCAAACACCCTCGTTGCAGGTCCCGTCATATATAACCGTTGATCATCCGACCATTCAATATCCAGGCATCCCCCCGGCAGTTCCACCGTTGCCCGTCGGTTCGATCGCCCCGTTAACACCGCTGCCACCAAAGAGGCGCAAGCTCCTGTCCCGCAGGCCAGCGTGATCCCGGCTCCCCGTTCCCATACTCGCATCTTCAAATAATCGCGACTGATCACCTGGATGAACTCAGTGTTGGTGCGTTGGGGAAAAGCAGCATGATGCTCAAACTGTGGGCCGATCGCCTCTAGAGGAATACTGGTCACATCGTCCACAAAGGTGATGCAGTGGGGATTGCCCATACTGACGCAGGTGACTTCCCAGGTTTGTCCGGCCACTTCCAGAGACTGATTCACCACCTTATTATCAGGAGCCACCAGCGTCGTTGGAATCTCTGATGCCAGCAATCGCGGTAAGCCCATATCGACAGTGACTTGACCATCCGCCTGCGATTTTGGCACCATCACGCCTGCTAGCGTGTGAATTTGGTAGGACACAGTAGAGGAGCTTTTTCCTTCCAGATCGGCAATAAACCGAGCCAGACAACGAATGCCATTACCGCACATTTCCGGTTCTGACCCATCCGAGTTGAAAATCCGCATAGTGTAGTCTGTACCTGCCTGTCCGGGAAGGGCAAAAATCACACCATCCGCCCCAATGCCAAAATGTCGATCGCACCAGTCGATCGCCTGTTCGGGAGTGAGGACAGGATCTGAACTGTGACGATTATCCACCAGAATAAAGTCGTTGCCTAAACCGTGATACTTCACGAATGGGATGGACATAAGCTGCTCCGTTAGAGGGATTAGGGGTTCGAGATTAGGGATTAGGGTAGAAAGGTGAAACGTTTTGGTTCAGTTTTGGGTTTTCTAGATATTATGCGACTTAGGTAGTGCTTTGCCATCCTCCTGTTTGCCATGCTCCTAGGCGATGCTCCGATCGCACTTTCCCTATTTTCAACTTGCGTTCCTCCTGCCCATCCTCATACAGACCAGAATTTTGCGTCTTTCACTCACACTCAACCAACTCATAAACGACTATGCCTCCAGAACTTGAAACCGGACTTCCTGGCGTTCGCCAAATTCAAACCCTGATTCGGGAAAACCGAGAAGTTGAACTAAAGCTCATCACCAACGATCTGCTCACCGGAAAAATTCGCTGGCAAGATCCCGACTGTCTCTGCTTGTACGATCATTACGACCAACCGACGATCGTATGGCGACAGGCGATCGTTTATATGAAGCCCAAGCTATGAGCACCGAGCCTCCACATATCACTTCCTGAAGCTTTAACTGACTATACTAAGACAGTTCAGTGCCGTGTTAGAGGGAGGCTTGTTCTTGAACCGGAATCATCCGTACTTTCAGGAAAGGAGATTCTCTCAATTGAAACGACGAGATGTGCTGATTGGCTTGAGTGCTTTGGTGAGTTTGAGCATTATCCAGCAAAAGCGGGGATGGGCAACCCAAACCTTAACTGTTCATTGGCGTTCCCCCGAAGAACTCATTGCGATCGGGTTTGAGCGATCGCGGGTTGTGATGATGAATGAAGCGCATAATGGACAACAGCGCAACATTCGTACACGAGAAATTGGTCAAAGAATTTTGCCAACTGCCCATGTCACAGGAGTAAGGCATCTGGCAATGGAGGCACTACCTTCTTGGGTTGCCAGTGAAATCAATGAAACTCGACAGTTACCAAGAAATGTTTCAGGGTATTTAGCTGACCCTGAAATGAGAAATTTTATTCAAACCGCTTTGGATTTGAACTGGACATTGAGTTCCTACGATATTGAACCAAATGATTACGATCCAGATCAGTACGACCCTGATAATCCGATGTCGCTAGAGTTCAATAGCTTACGTGAAAAGGTGCAGGCAGAGAAGCTAGTCAACACTCTACAAAATCTTCCATCTGATGCGCCACTTTTAGTCTGGTGCGGCAATAGTCATCATTTTCGATTAACAGTACAACTTAATGAGGGTGAATTTGACCTCATGGGACAACATTTTGTAGCCTTGAGCGGAATTCAGCACTTTGCAATTGATCAAACGGTATCAGTTCGTTTTAGTGATGATCCAATGCAAGTAGAACGCTTCTTACCATTCATGCCTGAGTTGTCTCAATTGGGAGGTACAGCAGGCTTTCTAGTTGAAGAAGCTCCTCCTAATTTGTCCTTAAATGAAAGCTTGATGAATGCTATCGATGCAGTCATTCTCTCTACGGAAAATGAATTAGAGTAGCGATAACTATTGCAGTGTTTAATCTAGGATAGAGAGAACTCTCAACCTATATGAAACAATATGGCATACCTTTGGTTTAAGTCATTTCACATTCTTGGATTTGTAGCCTGGTTTGCAGGCTTGTTCTATCTAGCGCGCCTCTTTATTTACCATATTGAAGCAGAAGAACGATCGGAGCCTGTGAGGTCTGCCCTTAGGGAAGAATATAGCCGTATTGAAAAACTGCTTTACAAGTTGATTATGATGCCAGCAATGATATTTACCATTGCAATGGCGATCGGCATTATCTCGACGGAGCCATACATATTAAGAGAATCGTGGCTTCACGTAAAACTGTTTCTTGTCCTTCTGTTGATTGGCTTCCATTTTTTTTGTGGCAAGCTGATCCACCAGTTGCAGGAAGACACCTGCTCCATTAACAGTTTGCAGATGCGCCGAATTAATGAAATACCAACGATTCTGCTGGGTCTAGTGGTGGTGTTGGCAATCTTCAAGAACAACCTACCGACAATTATTACAGCGATCGGAACAGGTGTTGCGATCGTAGCTTTTGCAATCATTATTCAACTTTACGCACGTCGACGCCGTTTACAGAAGCAACAAGAAGAGTTAAGTGCGTCCGGCTGAGTCCAGCATTATCGGCATACGGAAGTGCCAAATTCTGTTGATTGCCGTTGGAGCTGACCTGTTTTTGCAGCGGTAATCAAAGCTGGTCGGGTGAAAGTAAAGTCTCGATCGCGCACCATTGTATGGCAGCTAACACAAGAACTTTGCTGAGTAGAAACCAGTGTTCCTGATGGGCTATACCAGGCAGATTGCCACTCCCCACGGTCTGGATCACGGTCTGGATCAGTATTCCAATCGGTGCGCTTCTCACGGATAAAAATATTGTTGAGATGGGTTGACGTTAAACGACCTTCACCATTTTGATTTGCCGAATACGTTTCCATGACGATCGCCGTTCCACTGGGAATTGTTTCGGTTGTAGCAATTGCCTCCAATCCATCCCGATTGACATACATCTGCCGCACAATGCGACTATTGGGACAATCTACTGTTGCATAGTGCATGAATTGCTGTCTGTAATTTTCTGGAAATTCCACAGGTGATACGACAGCTAATGCAGAACTGTCTTGACGATGACCACTGCTAAAGACATAGGATGCTTGGGGTGAGATTAGGTAAGAGAGGGCAATCGAGATTGCAATTGCTCCAACGAAAAAAGCCAGGAGAGCGAACCTCTTCTGCTGCATCAGTTCCTCCATTTAGGGGATTAATACCAGTTGATGTACTCCACGCACCACACTTGCCTTAAATCCGGTGGGTTCTAATCGCGGTGGATTAGATTGAACTCGAAAGAAATGGATTGTTCCTCGTCGTTCAGTCAGGTCAAAATCGATCGCGCTTGTAACCGCTAAATTTTGTCCATTCGCATCAAAAGCAATGCCCTGGGGCAGTATTCCTGGCAGTGGATATTCGCCAGCAGTCTGCAATTGCCCTGTAACCGGATCAAGCGTAAACAGCGAAATGGAACTATAGGGAGTCAGACGGGGATCATCCCAGGGAACATAGCTCCGAATCATGTTTGGTGTGGCAATTAAACGTCCGTCTCGGCTCATGGCCATTCCCTCTGGGCTAATGCCGGTTTGCACCGTGGAAACTACCCGATGTTGAGGCATATTACCCTCAGCCACAAATCGGATCGAAGTGAGGCTTCCAGGCGGCGCACCCACAAAAAAATCATCTACTTCCTCGCCCCAATGCACACTATTGGTGACAAAGAATTGACCATCTGGCGTAAAGTATCCCCCTACTGGAAACTGACTCACTGAAACAGGCTCTCCCCACAATTGAATTTGATAACGTCCATCGTTAGAACGGTTCACCTGATAGAAGGCGATCGCATCTTGATTGGTCAACGCGACTGCAAAAAAGCGACCCGACGGATGCCAGCGTACCCCTGTAATTGCACCGGCTCCATTCTGCACAGGAACCTGAAACGATTGCAGTTGACCAAACTTTGTACCATTCACTGGAACCAGATGAATCTGCTTTCCCGGTTCAAGGGAGGTCGTCACCAGCAATAAATCTCCTTGAGGATTGATATCAACCGCTTCTGGACGATTCCCCACTTCAATCGTGTCAACCACTTGCGGGTTCATTGGATCATTCAAATCGAGCGATCGCAAGCGTCTGCCAACGGGCAGTTCGTCAAATTGGGTAGCGGTTGCTGGAGCCGGTTCGCTCGTCTCAATTACAAACGCAGAACGACCATTGGGTGCAACCGTCAGCGAGAAGGGCCAAGCCGTCACTGCATTGGAAACATTGACCTGTCCAACGGTGAGGGATTGGGCACTGCTATTCCTTAAAGCTATCGGCAAGGGAAAAACGGTTAACGTATCCTCTACTCCGGTTTGCCGTTCACCCAACTGCCCATCCACATAGGCAGAAGGAAGCATATCAGCATCAGATAACGAAATCAGATAGCGTCCTTGAAAATCAAGGGGGACTGCTCGATCGAGAGTTTGAGCAACAGTAACTCCAGACATTGCTGAAATTGCTAATAGACCCAACGCAAACAGCAGTTGATATCTCATCCGCATAGTAAAGTGAAACATTCGTTTTACTTTAACATAACGCTTGAATAGTGAGGTCGATCGTATGATGGAAGAAGTATAAGTAAAATAAAACTATCGTTTTACTATGGGACTTGCCCGTTATCGCGCTGAGGTCAGCCGTCAAAAACAAGAAGCGATTCTCAAGGCAGCATTAAACGCCTTTTTGGAACAGGGTTACGATCGCACCACAATTGACCAAATCGCCCAGCAAGCCGAAGTTTCGACCGCCACACTATACAAACACTTTCCCAGCAAAGCTGATTTGTTTGGGGGCATCATGGCGCAGGTTTGGCGCACTGATCGGATCAACGCAAAGCCTATTTCCCTAAAGTTATCGCCCCGTAATGCGCTGATAGAAATCGGTCAAGAATATGCTCAATTGCTAACCAATCCAACCATTCAAGCATTATTTCGCGTCATCATTGCAGAAGCTCCGCGTTTTCCAGAACTGGGCACAGAACTCTATCACCGGGGCAAAGAACCGTTTCTGAAGCGACTTCACCTTTACTTGGAGGCACAGGTTGCAGCAGGGCATTTAGCCATTGATGATATTGCGATCGCCACTCGTCAGTTCCTAGGCATGATTAATGACATTATCTTCTGGCCTCGATTTCTGATTATGGATTTGCAATTAGATGAGAATGAAATTGAACATGTAATTTTGAATGCAGTCGAAACATTTTTAGCGCGGTACGCAATCAACCCCTAACTTTGTTTACAACACTCCCCACCCCCCTTCCCCAC
>PVWD01000136.1 GCA_003003615.1 filamentous cyanobacterium CCP2
CACCAATAATGTAGAGCCATGTCACCAGGTTCGCCAGGGGAGCAAGCTGTGCATCTAAGGATTCGGCCCAAGCGGGTGCATTTGAGGTTTCTAACTCAGCAGCGGGAATTGAAACTTCAGGGGAAGCCCCAACGGTTGGCGATTCGGCGATCGGGGAAGGAGCCTCAGGAGAGTCTGCCTGTTCAATTCCGGGAAGCACCGTATCAAATGTTCCATCATCAGGGCCAGGCACAAAGACCAGCGCGATCGCCACCCCTGCCACCGCAATTCCTGCTAAAACAATCCATTGAAGTGCAGTCAAGTTTAGCTGCTTCGACAGCACCGCTTGCAGCATTCCCCAACCCAAAAAGAGGTAAGTCAGAATAAAAAACAAATCGCCAGGGGAAACATCTGGTGCCAAACCTAGCCCTAACTCCCAATAGGCCAGAAACAGGTTTGCGATGAAGTAAGACATCATTCCCAGCCCAAACGCGAGCCATACAGTGCGCCCACTAACAATTTGAGAGCTTCGCCAGTTGCGAAAACACAGCAGTCCGGCAACGAGAAAGGCAACTTCTTCAAGGATGTAGGTGATGATGCCATACCACTGGGGACGCTCTCCTTCAGTTGGAGAAACGCTAAACAGCAAAAAGAACAGCAAGGCAAACACGGCCCAGGTGATCGCCGCTAAGACGATCGTTTGAACAGATAGGAAATTAGTGGTGGTAGACGGCTTCTTATTCAAGGGGCTGCTCCTCGGACAGTAAACAAAATCGGTCGATCGATCGGATACCCATACATCCTCACTCAGCAAGCGACCTGACTCTGTTATTGATGTCAGAACTTACGCAAAACTTTCATTTGTAGGGTAGGCAGTGCCCACCTTACGCTAAATCTAGAGGCATGAAATAGAGCTTGCGTAAGTCCTGGATGTGCTAAACATCTAACTAATCATGCCCAAAACCCGCGAAATTTCAACCTCAGCCCATCATTCTGTAACCTAAATTAGCCGATTCACTGCCACAGCTTTCCCGTTGGAGACTGCCTCAGCCAAGACATAAATTGGCTCCGTTCCTTTGCAGGCATATCGTGGAGGGCATCCATCACCCGTTCAGTAAAGCTAGCGTTGCCAAAGTGCTGTTTGCCCAATCGATATAACTCTTGTAGGAGCGTATTGAGGTGATGTTCTTGCCAGGGAGGAACAACCGATGAAGCAAGTGGATCAACGGTTAGAAGGTGTTTAACGGCGTTGGGCGAATCTGCCTGGGAAAACCGCCACTGGTGAAACACATCGGTAATTTCTTTCTGAAATGCACCTACCTGCCTTGCTCCCAGCAAGTCTTCAATATCAATGTAAACGGCTTGAAGCAATAGTAAACAGGCCTGAATAAAGGACGGTTCAGTTTCATCGTTGCTGCCCTGTTCTTCCACTTCATCCGCTGCCCCCTGCTCCAAGCGCACCTTTCCCCAAACGCTGTATCGCTCTGGTTCTTCTAACAGGACGCAAGCTTTGCCTCGGTTGTCTGTGAGGTCTCGCCAAAATGCTTTTGCATCTTCTTCTTGAGCGGCATTAAACACACTGAGCAGGCGAAACGTTTGTCCCTGATAGTGGAGAATCGGTATCTGCTGGTCTTTTTTGGGGTGTTGAATGGTTGTAATGTCAACATCCTGCCGTTTCAAGATAAACATGACGCTGCCAATTGACTCCTGTCAGGGGCGGGTGGAAGGGTAAGGTCAAGGAATAAACCAACCCATTGTGCTGTCTGCAACTCGGTTTTAAGTGTACACCTGTTATCGAACTACGACTTTTTGTGATTAAACAACCCTAGCTTTCAGGCGTTGTCAGGCTGCACAACGCAATATTGTGCTTTAAATACCCATCGTTCAACGAGGTACCCAAGCAGACAACTCACCCTGATGCTATATTGGTTTGGGTGAAATAATATGTCACAGCGTGACACACCAACCTCATTTTTCCCAAATTTTGCAACGTGAGTAACGATCGCGTAAGTATAAATTCAAATCTGGTATCGTTGAATATTGTTGGAAGAGTAGGGTGTGCTTTTTGCTCCAGTAGCTCAGTGGATAGAGCAACCGCCTTCTAAGCGGTCGGTCGTAGGTTCGAGTCCTGCCTGGAGCGTTCTAGGAAAAGCTAAGTGGGTTGTGGGATCTGAGCCAGAGGGATTGAAATTGAGTTTTATGCTCTATCAATCTGCCTTTAGAGAGTAGGGTTGACCCATCTCAAGCCTCAACAATCAAGCGTAATGCAATGAGGCTAACTCATCATGGCACGATCGCTAACACTCTGGTTCATCTGGCTCAGTTTCATCATTTATTTGCTCTTTTTGGCACCGCCCTTACAGCCCAACACGTTTCAACCCGTTCAGGTTCTCCTGTCAGGACGAATCCCTTTGATCAATCCAGTCGTTTTGGCACTGTTTAGCCTGGTGGGCATTTGGTTATTGATTTATAGCTGTCTGATTTTTGCAGACGGGAGAATGCAGCCCTTACCAGCGTGGATGTTTATGTTGGCGGCAGTTGGTACTGGCGTGTTTGCGCTGCTTCCATACTTGGCCCTGCGTCAGCCCAATCAATCCTTTTCAGGTGAGAAAGATCCCTGGATTGCTGTAATGGACTCGCAAACAACAGGCGTGATTCTAACGATTAGTACTATTATTTTGCTGCTCTATGCCCTGTTGTGGGGGGATTGGGCTAGTTTTGCACAGGAGTTTATGACTAATCGGTTTGTTCATGGAATGAGCTTGGCATTTTGCCTGTTCTGTGTGCTGTTTCCTTACCCAACCTTGTTGCAGGATGACATGGTACGACGGGGACTGGAACCCAATTCTCAACTCTTTCAGATCGCTGCATGGATTCCCCTATTGGGCCCCCTTGCCTATTTGTGTTTGCGTCCCTCGTTGCTGTCGTTTCGGTTTGGCAATCCTTGAGCAACGGTTGCAGACTTTGTTCTTCTGTCAGGCTCTAAATTATCTGGAAGGATGGACAAGAAGCTGGTTTATTCAAGGAGGAATTCCTGCGATCAATGCAATTCCTCCTTGAATGGATCAGGGCTTAATTCTGAAGAATGGGATGGGCAATTACAGGACAGTTGATAATTGCTCTGGTTGGTCGTAGCCCATATAGCCAGGGGTTTCCAGTCCCTTCAGGATTAATGGATGCACTGGTGACAAGTCCCGCTTCTATCAAACCTTGAAGATCTTCAAATGACGTAATGCGTCTGACTTGGTTGGATGCGATCGCTTCATCTGTCCACATACTCACATGGGCATCCCAGAGAGGGCTGTAGTTGTTTGCATCCGACGGATCATCATTAGCAGGTGGAATGGGAAAGATATTAATCGGATCGATGCCGTTGTTTGCTAGGGAGGCGACAAAGCCTTGATGTTGTCCGGTGCTGGTGTCACTAATTCCATTTAAGACTGGAGAGAAACCTAACAGTGCCGATGGATCAGATGCTTCTGACTTGCCAAATTCAGGAACTTCAGCCAATCGAGGTGCAAACACTCCTTGCTCTAGAACGGCCGCGATATCTGCGGAGGCATCGGTAACGAGATGATAGAAATATTGCCTTCCGCCTTGGAAGCCGTCCAAAATCGACAGAGTGACTGTTCTGTTGTCCAGGTCGAGGTTTTTGAGACGGTCATGGCTACCCGATGCATTGTGCACCATTTGAGCGTTTAGAACGACACCACTTGGCATGACGACCATAGAAGACCACTGTGCATCAGCGATCGCTCCGGGTGCGGCTACGGTGGGAGGAAAGGGATTGGGGGAACCTGGCTCGACTTGGTAGGTAGGAGAAAAGTCTACATCACCCACAAACTGGATCAATCCACCGTCTAGCGTTACGGCTTGAGCACCCGGTGTTTCGATCGCATATCTCATTTTTGGGGCGAAATTGACTCCCAGTTCTTTAGCCACGTCAAAATCAGACGCTTCCGTAATGATGTAGTAGACTGATTCGCCTGTGGGTGAAAGTCCTCGATATAAGGGCAGTGTCACCGTTGCGCTATCTGGAGTGAAATCAACTGCTAAAGTACTTTTGACGTATACATTATCCTCTGGATTAAACTGCACTGCTGTCCGCTCAGAATAGGCGGGCCGACCAGACTCTGCTGCCGCCAGTTCTAATAAAGCCCTTGCTTCTGTTATTCCATCTGCAACTTCACTAGCTTGAGATGCGTAGCTCACTGAAATTACGAGTGCCAAAATAAACGCGATCATGCGTCCTAAGGTCTTGTTCATTGGTTCTGCCTTTGAAGCTCGTGGGTTGTGACTGACTCACCCAACGAATGATTTTATTCGTCGAGCAATTGCAAACTTAAATTGCCTCGAAAAACGGTTCGATACGCCTGAGAAATAAAAGAATTTTGATTCGATCGTGCTACCTAGCTTTGCCGATGTTCGCAAATTGGAAACTGCGCACCAACTGTAGTTCTACAAGTCAACGACATTTCAACAAATTTGGTTGATGGGCAGATTGAACCTTTCAGATGCTCTTGATAGGCTGGCACTCTGAGCAAATGCCCTGATTAGATCTTTCAATTTGTACTTCTTCAGGCGTACTTGTAATGTATCGACTTCCATTGAAACCATTCCACATCTAGAGGCAAACGTCAGCTTAGATGAAGGGAAAGAAGACAAACTGCAACAAAGGGTAGGAGGTATTCTTAACTTTCGATCAGGCATTCTCTAAAAATTGAGGGGATACCTAAATAGATTTAAACCTATTTTGATCTAGGTTTCTTTTGCCCTGTAACTATCTTTAATCCTAAGCATATACGAATTTCAGCAACTTCTATTCTCCTAACCTTTGCATCCGTCCTTCACTTCCAGTAAATTTGTACAACAGCATACTTGACTCACACCACGAGTCTGGTATTGTTTTAACTTATGGCTGCATCAGTGCGTGTTGCAGTAGCCTGTCTCCCAAAAACCTGGCGAGGTATGAAGTAGCCGTGAACTACAACATACCTCTAACCCCACAGACGACCGTAGCTGTCCGTTGGGCTTAGGATAGTTTAGCTTTTTTGGTAAATTCTACCTAATCCGTTAAACTCCTGCGCCACGTTTTTGCTGCGATCGAATGTGGGAGACCTCCAGGTTTTTGGGTTTCTTCCGTTCGTTGAAACCAAACCATTCCAAGGAGTATTCCCATGACAGGTGATTTCAACCTGTTCGATCGTTCTGGCTTTGGAGGAGATCCTGATCCGAACCCAAGTCGAGAACTCGTTCGCATTATCATCTTTGGTTCAAAAGATGCGATTCGCGCTACCATACACGATTTGCATCTCAAGAATTTCCGCTAGGTGGGTAGTTGGAGTCCGCTTTTACCTACTCCAGACCCGATCGTCTTTATGTCTATTAGCACCGAATATCGGGTGATGAGATAGGCGATCGGCAGAAGAAATGGTGATGAGTGATTGGTAATTCGCAATGGATTTAATGCTCAATTCATCCCTATACCAATCACTTCATCGTTCTATTTCTTATTCTTTAGCCCTATGAAAGCACGTTAGGACAGTTTAAAGTTGTCAACCTGATCCGTTTTGGGTTTCCATCACCTGAGATTGTCCTAACCTTTCCATCCGTTGCCATACTTAGAGGCATCTCAAATGATCATTTATGTACGCTGCCGTTGTCGTTTAACAATCCAAAATACGATCGCAATCACTAGAACCAGTAGAATAACTTTGGAAGCAGGAGCCAGAAAATGTTCCACGCGATCGTAGTTTTCGCCTAGCAAATAGCCTGAAAAAGTGAGTAGCATCACCCAACCCAGCGTTCCTAGGGTGGAATAGAGTAAAAACTGCGGCATCGGCATATTGCTGAAACCAGCAGGAAGCGAAATGAGGGTACGAACACCCGGAACCAAACGACAGAAAAACACGGCATTTTTGCCATGACGCTGAAACCACCGTTTAGACTGATCAACGTCATGGGCTGAGAGGGTGAGCCATTTGCCGTGTCGATCGAGCCATGCCTTAATCCGCGCTTCGCCTGAAATTTTGCCTAAGTAATACCAGGGCAATGCTCCTGCAATGGTGCCGATGACACCTGCTGCGATCGTTGGTATCAAGGCTAACTTGCCTTGCGAAACAGTAAATCCAGCCAAGGGCATAACAAGTTCCGAAGGGATGGGCGGAAACAGGTTCTCCAAAAACATGAGCAGTGCAATGCCCACATAACCCAATGACTCTACGGTACGGGTAATCCACTCTGTCATAAAATGCCTTTTGACTTACGGACTCACATTAAAGAGCGACTCTTTGAAAAAGGTGATTGCAGCCCTAACCGCAGTATAGCCAAACAGCAAAACAGAACTCGTTAGGATCGCCCCTAAAACGCATAGCACCAACCCTGCTAAACTAATTGCCCCATCATCGTCAATCAACCCGAACCCCACCACAAAAATCCCGATCGCAGGTAAGGTGTTAGTCAAAGGCACAGGAATCATCATCGAAACTGCCATCAGCGCAATGGCACAGCCAATGGTGATTCGACCGGGTAAACTCGTACACACAGGAGTTAGGCGAGGACGAGAAAGGGCTTCAATGCGCCGCAACCAGGGTAAACCCGCCTTGAGAACCCCCTGCGCCTGTTTTAGAGGAATGGCATGTTGGCGGAAGCGTTCTGGAAACCAGGGAACCTTTGAGCCAACAATGAGTTGAACGGCCAGCAGAAACAGCAAAATCCCAAAAGGAACCGAATAACCGGGAGCAGGAACTGGCAAGGCAGAGGGCAGTGCCAACAGCACAAACAAAAAACCGAAGACTCGCTCTCCTGCAAGGGTCAGGATATCATTCAGGGTGACTCGCTCAGGGGGATGTTCGTCAAAGAAATAACGTTGTAACTCTGTAGAAAGTCGCGCCACGATCGTTCTCTACTGATTGTGAAATAACAAAGGATGTTATGTAACTCAATGAGCCTATGGAAGAGGGGCGTTACTGATAACGCCCCCATCAAAACCATCACCCTGATTCTGCTGCAAACTCTACTGGATGCGCCAAAGCAGCCGTATGAGCCAAGCAGTTAGGTTCCTGAAGTCCAGGAGTTCATGTATGTCAGTTGCTCTGAGGTCAGGCTGTCGATCGCAATGCCCATTGCCTGAAGCTTCAGACGAGCGATCTCCTGGTCTACCTCAGTTGGAATAGAATACAGTCCTGGCTCTAGCTGCCCCTTATGCTTCACCAAATATTCACAGGCAAGAGCCTGGTTCGCAAAGCTCATGTCCATGACCGCACTGGGATGTCCTTCGGCAGCAGCCAAATTCACCAAGCGACCTTCACCCAGCACCACCACTGACTTACCGCTGTTGAGGCGATATTCCTCGGTGAAGTTGCGAACTTGCTTCACTTCAGAAGCCATTCCCTTCAGAGCTTTTAGATCAATTTCAATATCAAAGTGACCGGAATTACAGACGATCGCCCCGTCCTTCATCACTTCAAAATGCTCACCCCGGATCACATGCTTGTTGCCTGTGACGGTAATGAACAGATCCCCTAGCGGAGCCGCCAAGGACATTGGCATCACCCGGAAGCCATCCATTGTCGCTTCGATCGCTCTTACCGGATCAACCTCAGTGACAATCACATTTGCACCCATGCCGCGTGCCCGCAGTGCAGTTCCTTTACCACACCAGCCATAGCCCGCTACCACGATGGTTTTACCTGCCAGCAAAATATTTGTGGCGCGGATAATGCCGTCTAGGGTTGATTGTCCCGTACCATAACGGTTGTCAAAGAAATGCTTGGTATCAGCATCATTGACATTCATGGCAGGGAAGGTCAGCACGCCATCTTTGAGCATGGCTCTGAGGCGGACAATGCCCGTGGTGGTTTCTTCGGTGGTGCCAATCAGGTCAGGAAGTTGGTTCTGCCGCTCCTGGATCAGGGTGGCTACCACGTCGCTGCCATCATCAATAATAATGTTAGGGCGATGGTCTAGCGCAATGTTGACATGGCGGTGATAAGTATCGTTGTCTTCACCTTTTTTGGCAAAGACGGAAATGCCGTAATCCATGACCAGACTTGCAGCTACGTCATCTTGTGTGGAGAGCGGGTTGCTTGCAATCAGCAGGGCATCGGCTCCAGCATTTTTTAAGGCGATCGCCAAATGGGCGGTCTCAGTGGTGACGTGGCAGCAGGCAACGAGTCGAATGCCAGCCAGCGGCTTCTCTTGAGCAAACCGCTCCTGGATCTGGCGAAGAACGGGCATTTCCCGCCCTGCCCACTCAATGCGCTGCTTCCCCAAGGGGGCAAGGGAAAGATCTTTAACGTCGTTTTTGACTTGTGTTGCTACCATGTAGAGTCCGCAATAATTTGTAACTTCGGAAACTGCTCTAACCTAGCTTATCTGATGAGCTACCGATCAGCTATCCGTAGATGGAAATTATTGCCCAATAATTGCCTGCAAAGCATGAATTCCATCTAAAGGAACTCAGCAAAAGCCACCTTACCAGGGCAACCGGCTGCCATCCCAAGAAAAAAACTGTCCACTGTCATCGGATGTTAGGGATTGGAGTACCTTCAACAGTTGGGTCACGGTGCGCTCTACTGAAAACAGCTTTTCAGGCGGCACATTCTTCTGAAATGGCTTTGAGAGCCGTGTATCCGTTGTACCGGGATGGAGCATTACCACGATCGTCTGAGGACTGCTTCTGCGATATTCGATCGCTACATTTCGCATTAGCATATTCAGTGCTGCTTTGGAGGCTCTGTAGCCATACCACCCACCCAGTTGATTATCTCCGATGCTGCCAACCTTGGCGGAAATACTGGCGAAAATGCTGCGATCGGAGTGTTTTAAGAGCGGTAATAAATGCTTTGCCAGCAATACCGAACCGATGCTATTGATCTGGAAATAGTGCAGCAATTGATCAGTATTGATATGGCGCAAACTTTTTTCAGGTTGCACCCCTTCATCATGGAGCATCCCCACACAGTTCATCACAAAATGTAACCGATCGCTTCGATCGCGAATTTGGCTAATTCCCTGTGCAATCTGCGTTTCGTCAGTCGTATCCATTGGTAAACAAATCAGGCGATCGGGGTATTCCTGTTCTAAAGCCAACAGTGCAACAGCAGAGGCACGATCGCGATAGGTCGCATAAACCGTTGCCACATCAGCATTCTGCAACAGTTGATTGACAAAGCCGAAACCAATCCCTCGGTTGGCTCCCACAATCAAACAATTCATATTCTGAACTTCACCAAAGAGAGCCATTAAGCAAATTACCGAATGTTACAAGCTAACTCCCTTTATTTTTACGCATCCACAAAGAATTTCCCTTGATTGCTCCCCCCACTCCCTATTCCCTACTCCCCAGCCTCAAAGGCTATAACAGAAGAGATTGTCAATTTTCAGTAGTTTTTCGCCAAGAGTATCAAATATTACCACTATTCCGGTTTTACCATCCCAATGCAGCCCGCAGTTTATATTCCTCAATTTAGAAGAGCAACATTCATTACTGGCAGTGGTCATCCGCAAAAGCGGTCTAAGAGGCTGATCAAACGCTACCTCATCGCGCCATACTGTAATGGATTCAATCTTAAATTGCCCGATCGCCGCCCTTTGTTCTGGATTTCAACTTAGTGCAGTTGTATGGTCAGGAAGTTCTTCAACCGCAATCCCCGAACCGTTTCTCAACCCGATGAACCACTGCCTCAGCGGACTGATTTGGGGTCATTGGCACAAAATTTACAACAAATTCTTCATCAACAGGTTGCACAACCCAATCGGCTACAAATTCGATGTGCGGTGCGGGATGGCGTTTTACTAATCCTGGTTGAACATTTGCTGCATGTTGAACCTGATCCACAAAAAACTTTCACTGTTTTGGAGGAGTTAACCGCCAACCTGGTTCCTGGCTTCATGGAATCTGACCCAGCATGTAGCCCGACGGCTTATGCACGTCCCTTGCCAGCTCGAATATACCTCAGAGTCGCCGCATATCAACAGCCCTACGCTTTCCATTCATTTACCCTGGAACCCCGATCGCCTCTTGCAAATCAGGGCATTGCTCCGCTTGATGTCAATTCAGTTCAGTCTTACCACTCGCTTCTGGTTGAGCCAGATGGTTTGAGTGCGGAGCCTTCAACGCCGGAAGTTGCCAGCTTGGAGGAAGCAACCTCAGAAGTCCGCTCCCATTCTCCAAATCCAGAGGTTTTGAGTCTAGAAGAGCCAGCGCCAAGGACACTAGAGCCAGAGGCATCAGAACCAGAAATATCAGAGCCATTCGAGCCGGAAGCAGAAAATGTAGCAAGCGGTGTGGCGATCGAACCTGAACCCATTCCACCCGTTCAATCTGAATTGGGGGCAGTCGAAGAAGTTGAAGAAGGAATTGGGCAAGAGGAAATTGAGCAAACAGTCGAAGAGACGACAGAAGAGACGATCGAGACAAATGAAGAACTGATTCCAGAAGCGATCGAATCAACGCTTGAAGAAGAGGAGCAAGTAAAACCAGCGGTTTTAGAGGCGATCGAAATTGAGGAACCGATTGTAGAAACTGCCCCGGAACCAATTGAGTCTGTTGAGAAACTGTCTTTAGCTGCGATCGAACCAGAGTTTGAGGCAGACTATTCAGAGCCAGCGTTTCAACCAGAACTTCCAGAACCAGAACTTCCAGAACCAGAACTTCCAACTGTAAATTTAGAAATTGTCCCAGAGCCGATTGAAGTTGCAGAGGAACCGACCAAAGCGAACTCTGCAATTGAGCCAACGGTTGAAGAAACTAATCTAGAACAAATCCCAGAAGCAACTGAACAACCGATCGACGTTACTGAATCTGTTGGTGGTGAACAGGATGAATTGTTTGGCTTAATAGAGGGAGACGAACTCAAACAGGATGAGCCATTCAACCAGTCAGAGAATCTGCTGAATCAGTCGATCGAACCATCTGCTCTAGGGTCAGAGCCTCAGTTGACAGATTTTGAATTAACAGAATTCTCACCGCCAGAATTACCGCCATTCACTCAACCAGATGAACAAGCAAACTTTACCCCAACGATTGGCTTTGATCCCGTTGCCGACATCTTGAATTCAGCACCAGGCCTTCCACTGACAGATTCTCTCATTCCTGCGCTCGAACTTGAAACGGAAGATACAGTGGATTCTCTCCAGCCAGTTGAGTCTGAAGAATGCGAACAAGATAAAGTTCCATTTGATGAACCATTAGAACAAGCGTTTCAGTCAAGTGAACCATCTGATTCTGTTGCAGAAGGTTCTACTGGATCTGATGAACCATCCGAGCCAGAAATTCAGTTGATTGAGCAAACCCATTTAATTACAGAGGAACTGTCGGAAGTAGCTGAACTAGATCAAGAAAATGAACATCTAGAAGAACAAGAAGTAGATGTAGAAAATTCGATTACTGAGGCTGGTTTGATAGATTCACCTGTGAGCAATCTAGACCAGACAAGAAAATCATCATTGGATACATTGGATGAGAAAAAACCTGATGAACCTGAAGATGAACCTGAATCTAAACTGATTTCAGCCGATCGTTGGGAGGATGCCGAAAACCATGCTGAACCTCCTCCGTCCGTTTTGCTCATTCCCAGTGCAAACGATCGTTCTCCCTCAAGCTTTGATCTGCTTCCAACCGACGTAGATCATAAAACCAAAGCACCCTGGCGATCGAAAGTGACGCTGTTTGGGGTGTTGACAACGGGAGCCGTTAGTTTATTTGCGATCGTCGGTGTTGTCTATGCCCTGTCGCGCCCCTGCGTTTTAGGAAATACCTGTCAGCCCATCCAGGAAGCTCGGCAGCTTAGTGAACGGGCTTTAGAAACCATTCAAAGTAATCCTTCTGCCCTGGAAGTCGTGGATGCTTACGATCAGCTAACTCAAGCCAGCCAGCTTCTAGAGCCAATTCCTTTATGGTCAAGGCATCGAGCCGAAGCACGAACCTTGCTAGCTGGATATAACGCTGAATCAGATGAATTGGGGGTTTTGGTTAGTGCTTTAAACCAGGCAAACAACGCCACCAAGAAGAGTCTGAATCCACCGCATCCGGTGCAAACTTGGCGGGAAGTACAGTGGACTTGGCGGGAAACGATCGAGCTTTTGGAGCAAGTTCCTGAAACGAGTCCAGTCTATGCTTTAGCACAAGGCAAACAGGATGAGTACCAGGCAAACTTAGAGAGTATTAACCACCGGATTAGAATTGAGCAGGAAACCCAAGATCGGATTGCTGCGGTGCGTCAGGCTGCCGAAGTGATTGAAGCCCGCTCCAGAGTGGTCAATTCAAGCGACAGTTGGCAGCAAACCTATGATTCCTGGCAAACTCTTATCGCCCAATTGCAGCAGATCCCTCAGGGTACAATGGCATACGGTGAAGCGCAACGCCTGATTCAGCTTTACCAACTCAAAATTAATGAGTCTGAACGCCGACGCGATCGAGAACAACTGTCAGCAGAGTCCTACGGTAGAGCCATGAACTTTGCAGAACAAGCTCGTCAATTTGAACAAGGAAATCAATGGACACAAGCCGCAAATCAATGGCGGGAAGCCGTAACGCAGATTAGACAGGTACAGGAAGATACTTCAAACTACAGTCAGGCCCAAGCTTTGATTGATTCTTACACGGATTCGTTTAACCGAGCAGAAGAGAATGCTAGGCGGATGTCCCTCATGCAAACGGCAACCCCACAGCTCGATCGTGCTTGTAATGGTAATCCACGCCTGTGCAGCTATACCCTAGAGGGCAATGCAATTCGGGTGCAAATGGCATCAAGTTATGATTTAGCATTACAGCGAGCATTTGCATCGGCTCAGCAGAGTGGCAGCAATACGGTTCAGACGGATCTCTCACCGCAGTTAAACCAGTTTTTGCGAACCTTGGCCGTAGCAGGGGAAACCGCCCAAGTGCCGATCGAGCTTTACAATGCCGCAGGCTCAAAATTTGGGGCATATGATCCTAATCGGGGAGGATATCTGTTGCAATAGCGCGCCTGATTTTGGGAACTCTACGATGGAATATCCAAATAGGCAAACTCTGATGTCAGTCGTAGAGCAAAAATCGATCGCAATCTACTATCCTGCCTTCCTGGGCGGTGGAGCCGAAGCTGTGGCCCTATGGATGCTGGAAGCTCTCCAGCAAAGCTATCCATTAACGCTTTACACCGTTGTAGATGTAAATTTCGATCGGCTAAATGCGCTATATGGAACCCATCTTTCCCATAAAACTGTTACAGTTAAGCCCCTCTTTCCAAGTTTTCTGAGTTCGTTTGTCAATGGACTAATTGCAAATAGTAAACCAATTCGGATGCTGCTGTTTCACCTGCTCATTCGCTACTTGAAACAACACAACGATCGCTATTCTCTTCTCATGTCTGCCTACAATACAATGGATTTTGGCAAAACAGGCTTGCAATACATCCACTGGATTAAAGTGTTGGAAAGTAGCCCATTCTACAACCGTATTTCTAACTTTTCAATTCCAAACATGCAAAGCAATCTGTCGATCGCCAACTCTTATACCGTCGCTGATTTTGTTAAGAAAGAGTACGGCTGTGAATCGACCGTTATTTATCCACCAGTGGTGATGAACGCACCTGACATCGCCTGGGAGCAGAAGCAGGATGCTTTCATTTGTAGTGGTCGTCTCACTGAAGCCAAGCAGCCTCACAAGGTCATTTCCATCCTCAAACAAGTTCGCGATCGAGGATTTGATATTAAACTGCATCTCACAGGCGGTGGTGGCGGTTCCTATGCCTGGAAATACCAAAATTTTGTTAAAAAAATGGTTCAGGAAAACTCAGATTGGGTGACGCTTTACGAAGATCTGGAATATGCAGATTACGTACAGGTTATGTCTAATTGTCGCTATGGCATTCATTTCAAACAAGAACCCTTCGGAATTTCGATCGCTGAAATGGTGAAGGCAGGTGCCATTCCCTTTGTGAGAAGTCAAGGAGGGCAAATCGAAATTGTTGGCAATCAAAACCAGGAATTACTATTTGATAATGAACAGGAAGCCGTAGAGAAAATTGTGGCTTTGCTTAGCAATCCAGGCTTACAAACTCAGCTAAGAAATAACTTATTAAAGCAGAAACACCTCTTTTCAACCGATCGATTTATGCAGGAAATTAGACAGGTGGTTGCTCAGTATTTTGCAGGCCGTTGCTAATGATGGCAACGGATGGAAAAGTTAGTCCGATCGAGTTTATCGCAGTCCATAACGGATGAATTATATGTCAGTTGATGAATGTTAAAAATTTAATCAGGTCATTCGTAGCGCAGGCATCTTGCCTGCCAGTAGGACGATACCCGATCGCAATGACCGAATTTAATTTTTAACCTCGATAAACTGACTCAAATTTCCCAAATAACCCATCAACAGATTTTCACTTTTAGCTTGTTCGCCGAACATTTCCACTGGAGAAAATTTATCTCAAGGTAACTGCGTCAGTCCTAGCCAGTTTATGATGAACCAAATCTAATCAACGACAATATGTTAATTTGTCTACTAATTGTCATCCAAAAATCTACAATATTGGGCTGATGAGATGGACAAATTTGAGCAGATCAGAGCCTTCACCAAGGTCGTGGCAACAGGAGGGTTTGCTGCTGCCGCACGGCAAATGGGAGTATCACGATCGTCCGTCAATAAGTTAGTCATTAACTTAGAAAATGAGTTGGGGGTGCAATTGCTCCATCGCAGTACTCGACGGGTCATCCCTAGTGAAACGGGTTTAGCGTTTTATGAACGCTGTCTCGCGATTCTAGCAGACTTAGAAGAAGCTGAACAGGCTGTGTCACAGCTACAGGAAGAACCCAAAGGAACCCTGCGTATCAACGCTCCAATGTCCTTTGGCATGATGCATTTATCTCCCGCCATTGCTGACTTTATGGTGAATTATCCAGACTTGCGGGTGCAGCTCACCTTAGACGATCGCTTGGTTGATCCAATTCAGGAAGGGTTTGATATGCTGGTGCGAATTGCAGAACCTCCTGACTCCGCAGCCCTCATTGTGCATTCGATCGCTCCTGCCCGCCGGTTTCTGTGCGCCTCTCCTGACTACCTTAAGCGACATGGCATCCCCCTTCACCCAGATGAATTGCAGCAACATGCCGGTTTACACTATGGCTACCTGGGAACCCGCAATCAATGGAAGCTGATTGGGCCAGATGGTGAACATGTGGTTTCTATTCACTCTGTCCTTTGCTCAAATAATGGCGAAGTTCTTCGCGATGCGGCCCTTAAGGGGTTGGGTATTGCTGTATTACCAACCTTTATCATTGGCTCCTATTTGCAACAGGGGACGCTCCAGATCGTTCTGCCTGACTACCATCCGCCTGAAATTACAATTTGCATCATTTATCCCTCCAACCGTCATCTTTCAGCAAAAATTCAGTTATTCACACAATTTTTGAAAGGGCGGTTTGGTGAGCAACCCTACTGGGAAAACTAAAGGTCGTTTTGTTGTTTAGGGCTTTAAAGCACCGTCTAACCTTTCGCATTGCAACACAGCAGGAATTAGGTAACTTTTCTTACGTTACACCCTGGTCTAGTTTTGGGAACTCTGTATAACAGAATGCATATACCCAGCTAAGTGAATCTTTCTTGAACTTGCCAGATTCACCTGTCAACCGTTGATTCTCTTGCTGTAAAACGAGCAAAATTGTCGGTATCGCACCCCCAAAACAGCAATAAATTCTGTTATGTCTGGAACCTGTCTCTTATACACATCT
>PVWD01000460.1 GCA_003003615.1 filamentous cyanobacterium CCP2
ACTGTATATTCAGCCACCACATCACCGAAAGAATTGCGCTGAATGGCCACTTTCTGTCCAGGTGTCACCTGATCTCGTAGGTCAACCAACATTTCGAGATAGCCGCCTGTTGCAGAGCGTATCGTCTCGAAAGAATCACCGAAAAAGGTTTCAGCTTCCTTAGATGTATGACGAATGGAACCGCCAATCACCTGGTAATGCTTCAGTACATTCATGCTGCCTTCAACTGCCATTGCAATCTTTCGCGCATCAAAAATTCGCGGGCCACCAATTTCGATCGTCATGACTGGAATTCCAGCCTCAACAAAAGCCATTTCCAACGATCCACTTTCCCCCGGATCATTTTTAATCTGCTCCACGGGAAATAACTCGGCAATCTGACGAATTTCGGGGTTCCGGAAGTCCGCGAAGATGAACATCGTGAAATCCCCCCCGGTGGATGCGGTGTGATAATCAAGAGCAACATCCACATTGGGCTGAAACAACCGATTCCAGAGCATCCCTGCATGGCGAGTGGGTGCATCATCCCCCATTTCGTTGCCCGGCCAGACGCGATTCAGATCGATTAATGAACCCCCTTTTTGCCCGATCGGCCACTTGCGCCGAATATACTCTTTGGCTGGACGGGAGAGGTCAAAAACCGCCATCACCGTACCTGTCATCTGCGCCGGATCAAGACCTGCCATCACCTGATGGGCCGCATTCACCGGACTCAACTCATCACCATGTACTCCGGCCGTCAGCGCAATCCGTTTACCTGCATGCACTCCTTTCGCCACCACTACAGGCACATACCAGTGTTGTCCCGTTCCCATCTGCACCCCCTGGAAAAAAAAGCGATGCATCTTGCCAGGTTCGAGGTCATTAATTTCCAACTGGCTGATCACAGGGATTCCCTGGAGCACATCACCTGTGTAGACTGTTTGCTCTGAAGGGATAAGCGTTGTATTCAGTAGCGTTGTCATAGCTCGTTTCCCTTTATCCTCGTGTCCCTTTAAAGCAGCGGTAGATGTGTTTTCAGGTTGAAGCGATAGCCGTGGGGCAAAATGTGGAGCTTTACTCCACAGAGGGCGATCGGTTCATCTTTGAGCAAGCCTTCCAGGTTGTTGTGGGTGGTACTGGTTTCATCTACCACGGTAATGGCTCCCTGCCCCACCACTTGAAATTCATCGCCATTGACAATAATGCCCGTATCTTCATCAATACCCAGTCCTAACACCGCAGGCTGCAACACTAAAGCTGCCAACAGGCGACCCAGACGACCTCGTTGGGCAAAGTGTTGGTCGATCACAATTCCTGGTAAAAACCCCATGCCTGGCCCCATACTGACTGAATCAACACTGGGGTTAGAAACCGATGCACCACCCACAATCATTTGATCTGGCATCATGGCAGCCCCAGCACTCGTGCCACCAATCACGGCTCCCTGTTCGTGTCGCTGGTGAATCACTTTATCAAGGGTCGTTCCCTGAATAAACTCCACAATCCGTGACTGATCGCCTCCTGTGAAGAAAATGCCAGTTGCTTCTTGCACAATGCGAATTGAGCTTTCCTTCTCCGAATCGTCTCGGTGTCCAGTATGTACGGCTTCTACCGACTCTGCCCCCAACCGCTCAAACACATTAATGTAGGTTTCTCCCACTTCCACGGGATAGCCTGTGGCAGCCGTCATGACCGCAATTTTGGCATTCACTCCGCCTGCGGCCCGGACAAATTCCCGTAAGACAAGACAATCACCTTCTTTGTCTTCCGCTCCGCCAATAATGACTAGAGAACCCCGTGTTGATTCCGTACCCATTGTCCTGCTCCTGATTAGATTGATGTTAATTGAGTAGTTTCGCCTTAGCAAGCTGGAATTCTTCTGCTGTCAAAGCACCTGCTTCTTTAAGTTGAGCAAGTTGCGTCAATTGAGCTAAAAGATCGGGCTTGGCTGCTGGAGGTGCTGCTGGAGCGGGCTGCATGGGCATGGTTTGCATTGCTGCAAGTTGAACCTTCATTTGCTCCATTTCCTGCTGAGTTTGCATAACAGCCGCCTGTTCTTGCTGGGCTTGCATCGCTTTTTGATCGATCGAATTGCTTACCGCTCTGCTGGTTGCCGTTGCCGTGCCGCTAATCAGTGCGGTTTTGGCTGCTGTCCTGCCTGCCGTTCTGAGTAAACCTGGGCTGCGTCGTCTTGGCATGAGAAACTCCCTAAAGATCAAGTTTTACAAGCAATTGAACCTCTCAGACAAACTCACACCGTTACCTGAGACTGAGTGGACATCACCTCTTCAATGACGCTGTTGGGAATTCGATCGTTGAGCAAAAGTTGTCCTTTAGCATTCAGAACCGCATCACGAAACGCAGTTGCCCAAGTATGCTCAAATAGCATTAGAGCAGCAAAAGAATGATTGTTTAAACTATCCGCGATCGTTTCCACATCTTCTTCAGCAATCAGTTCTGTTATATCACCAATAAGCGGAGTAAAAAGACTGCGATCGACTTCATCCAGTTCATTCACTTCACGGATCATTACGTTACCGCTTTCGTCCTTTTTGATAAAGAGAATATCAATGATCCGAATTGTTTGACTTTCCACTAACGCTCTCAGTGCCGACGCAATTTCATCTTTCACAAACGTGTCCGGAAACTTGATGCAGATCATTTCGATCGGGCCTAAAGTCATGATTCGTTCTCCAAGGTTGAATCTTTGTCAGGGATTACCCATAGGGACATGACCTAATAGTCAACGGCATCCCGAACGATCGGACAGGTCATGCAATGTCCACCACCGCGTCCACGTCCCAGTTCTGCCCCAACGATCGTCACCACTTCGACTCCTTCTTTGCGGAGAGCGGTATTGGTTAACGTATTGCGATCGTAGGCAACCACCACACCTGGTTCCAAACAAACAAAGTTATTGCCGCTGTCCCACTGTTGCCGCTGTCGGGCATAAATATTGCCCTGGGTTTCCACCACGCGCAGCTTTTTCAAATTGAGTGCAGCAGCCACCACATCCACAAAGGATGCTGTCTCTTTCACCAGTTCATAGCCAGGAGCTTTGTCGCTGGGATACAAAGAAAACGGTGTCACCTGATCCATGATTTCTGGAAACAAGCTAACCAGATCGCGATCGCAGAAAGTAAACACCGTATCCAGGTGCATGGCTGCCCGCAGTTTGGGCATTCCTGCCACAATCACCCGTTCAGCCCCACCCTTGGCAAACAGAGCCGCCGCCAGTTGGGTAATTGCCTGACGAGAGGTGCGCTCACTCATGCCAACCAACACTGCTCCATTGCCGATCGGCATGACATCTCCCCCTTCCAGCGTGGCAGAGCCATGATTGACCGTTGGATCACCCCACCAAACTTCAAAGTTTGCCTGGGTAAAGTCGGGGTGAAACTTGTAGATGGCGGTGGTTAAAACCGTTTCTTCGTGGCGGGCGGGCCAATAGAGCGGATTCAGGGTGACAC